>JBIKMR010000260.1:0-6145 GCA_044359155.1 Candidatus Hydrogenedentales bacterium
CACCCGGGCACGTTCCAAGCCAGCGGCGAGTTGCTGGGTATGCTCGTTAGCCCGCGCTTTTGCGCTTCCTCCAGTGTGAACGCATGGGCGCTCCGCCCACTGGCGTTCAGGCCATACAGCTTCTTGTGGCGCTCAATCCATACGATCGCGAACAAATCCCCGCCCGGCCCGCAAGACATTGGCTCCACTACCGACAGCACGGCATTCGCGCAGATGGCCGCGTCAATCGCATTGCCGCCCGCCTTCAGCACGTCGAGCCCCGCGTTCGTTGCCAGCGTTTGTGAAGTGCATACCATCCCCTTGCGCCCCAGCGCCTCGCTGCGGTTCTGGTTCCGCCGCCCTATCGTGCGCAATTCAAACGGAGTGGGGGACGCGCCATATCCAATGCCTGCCATTGTGCCCATGCCTGCCACTCCACACGCCCTGAGGAAGGTTCGACGGTTCATTAGGTGCTGCCCTTTATCTATCGTCAATGCAATGACTGAAAACCCGGCCCGCCGGGCGCGATTATCTCGACCATCTTCTGCGTCTCAAGTCCCGTTAACAAGTCACGCGCCCGCAGGGTGTAATCCCCCGGTATCGCATTGAGCGGAACGGGCACATAAGACTTCGCGATTCCGCGATCGCAGCTCACCCATCGGCTGCCGCCAGCAATCGGTTGGCCACCGATGGGGGAGAGGGTCAGCATCAGCAAGTGTTTGCCCGGCGTGAGGGAGTCGGTCTTTAGGGTGCAGAGCGCATCCAGCCGCGTGCCCGCCGCGATGCTCTTGGGGGTTTCCAGTTCCAGCTTCTTTGCCTGGTATCCCAACCGTACCGCGCAATCCGGCGCGGCAGCATTCAACTTCACGCTGCGCACCTTGCTCGTGCCGTCCGTGTCCAGTGGCAGATAGGCGCTTTCGTCTTTTCCAAAGGCTAAACCCGTGCGCGCGAGTTTCTCCACACCTTCGCCCGGCCAAGGGATGCTCAGGTACAGTTCCGCATCGCCATAGCGAAACGCCCGAACCAAGCCCTGCACGCCCCCGTTTGCGGCGAGGGACTTCTCGTCCAGTGGCAAGGGCGGCAAAATGTTCTTCTCGCGGAGGGATGCATCCAGTCCAGCAGGCTCGGGGCAGAGCACGACATCTGCACCTGCTGCCGCGCGGCACGCCTCGCATCCGGCGGTGGTCGCAATCACCACGCCGCCCGCCTGCACAAACGCGGCCAGCGCCTGCGTCTCGCTGGAATCCAGCATTGTTCCTTCGGCCCACGCCACAGCCCGAAGACCTTTCGCATACGCCGTGCTCAATTCCGATACATGCGTGAACCTCGGCCAATGCCCGAGCTTTGCCACCTGCCGTGCCCATGCCAACTGTGCCTGCGGATACGCCGTCGCCGCTGCCGTGCTGGCATAGCGCGAACGCGGCGCATCCAGTATCCCCACGCTCGCAGCCACCGGCTCTGCCGCGCGAAGGAGCGGCCCTAGCGTATCGTTACAACGTTTGAATTCCGCAGCAAATACCAGCGCCGCCTCGGTTGCCTGGCCATCCTCAGCCAGCCAACCCGACTCGGCCCCTGCCAGCGCGCCCGCAATGGGGGAAGGGGTCCACACCGACCCAAACCGTGCCGCTGCCGCCAGCCACACCATCGCGCCCGCATCCGCACCGGGCGTAACTTTCAGCCCAGACAGGCCCGAGGAGGGAAGATACGATGCCAGCTTAAAGTAAGCCAGCGCATCCCACTCCGCACCGATGTAGTCCAAGTCCGTGGCTAGCATGTGCCAATCGTATCCGTGATAGAGGTTCTCATCCCGCGCTGCGCCAATGCCGACCTCCGCATCTGGGTGTACCTGGAGCAGCGTTTGTTTGCGCTTGCCCAGAAAGCCTGCCAACTGACCATCCATAAAGGTACGGAAGTCGGCAAAGTGCGCGCCATGCTCCGAGCCTTGGTCTGCCGCAGGGGCTATGGCCAAGCCCAGCGCGTCGTCGTCATCTGGAAGCTCGAGCCCGCGTTGCCCGGACCAAGCGCGGAATGCCTCGATACTCTCGCTACCTTGGCACACGTTCTGGTCGCCGTCGGCCAGCCATACCGGATCGCCCAGCAGGTACGCCCCGCTGCCGCCCGCGTAATAATCCAGCACCTCGTCGCGCAGGCGTTCGTCTTCGCGCGTGGCGTAGCCGCTGTCGGCGAAGGAGGGGAAACGAACATTTCCATCCACCACGGTCTGCGGGCGATAGTCCGCCACCACCGGCACCAGCAGCGCACCCTGCCTCGCCGCGCTCACCAGCGCAGGCCGACCGCCCGGTGCGGCAACATGGGTGACGCCCAGCGCACTCAGCCGCGAAAGATACGTCGCCGTGTTTGATTCCATCAGCGAATCCATTGGGGTAATCCAGTTCATCCCCTCGTCCCGCCGCGAAAAGCGCACGGGAAAGCGCAGCGTCTCGACCGCGCCTGCGTAGAAGTCCCACGGGGAAACGGTGTGCGGCTCGCCTTCCAGCGCAAGAATCCGCACCTCGACCAGCGGGGCCGTCAGGTCGGCAAAGGTCAGGTTCAACAACACGCGCCCGCCCGAGTGGTCAATCGGCTGCCATGCCTGCGCCGTCAAGCGCCCATACGAATCCACCGCCTGTGCATACACCGTGGCCGAGCGATGCACGCTGTACACCGGGCGCATCTGCGCCTCGATTACCAGGCGGTCGTTGGCCTGAAGGAATGTCTTGTCTGCGCGGATGCTCTCAAACTCTGGCCAGCCGGGTATCGTAAAGCGCTGCGAATACCAATCCACCACCTCGTCCTTGTGCAGCAGAGACGCATCCACAAAGAAACTCCCCGGCCCCGTCATCAATTGCAGCCCCATAAGGATATTCCCCTTTCGGAACACCCCCTCTGTGCGATACCCCGGCCCGGCTTGGAACTGGGGGCGCACCCGCATCTCGATGCGGTACTCCCGCTCGCTTGCCTCGTTCAACGTCAACGCAAAGGGTCGCATCATCTGCGCCACCACCGTGTCGCGCATCGACTGCACAAACTCATCTGGAAGATCCGGCGGGGTCTCCACGTCCGACGGCCCATCGGGAGAAACGTTGTCCAGCGCAGTCACTGTGCGCTCGGGAATGCGGCCCGCCAGCCATAGCAGCGTACGCGCCCACAGCAGGCAGGCGTGGTCCTCATGGTGCGGGTCGGGGTCGATGCCCGGCGCGGGCGGCGGAAACAGCGCATGGTGCTGCGGCACATCGCCGGAATAACTAAACGTAACCACCCGTCCCGAGCCAAACGTGGCCGGGTACGCCGCCTCGGCCAGCGTTGTGCCGTCTGGCGCATACGCCTCCGGCACGCCGCGCTTCAGGCCGGGGTCTTCCTCCAGCGCCTGCGCTGCATCAGCCAATTCGCGCAGCGGCCCTTTCTCCGGCAACCCCACATAGGCCATCGCCAAGCCGCCGCCCTGTTCTACAAACTGCCGCAGCGCCACCTGAAAACTCTCCGGCAAAGCGGCTGCGTCTATGTTCGCAAGCACCACCACCTTCGGCGGCTTCTTGCCGAGCAGTTCCCCAAGCTTTCCGGCCACCGCCTCCTGCGTGTACTCCTCGGGTCCATCCGGCGTGATCTCCGCATCGAAGCCTAAATGCGCCCGTTCCCACGTGTGTACCACGCGCAGGTCCAAATCCATGCGCGCTGCCAGCGCCTCCACGTCCAGCCCGGTGTAGCGCGGACAGACTACCGCCACGGGCAACGCCCCCCCCGGCAACGGCTTGAGCACCACCGCAGGCGGCGCGGCGACGGCAGTAAAACTGCCCACAAGCATTGCGAGTAAAAGCAGGTATATACGGAATGGACAAGGCAACCGGCGTACTCCGGGGTTGGGTAGGCAAGGGCAGATTATCCCCAGTTTGATCGCTAGTCGCTCCATTGATCAAACTATCCCCTAACGTAGCGCTCACGCCGAAGGGGTCATTCATGCAATTCAAGATAGAGGGTATCGTAACCGCCATGCTCACGCCGTTCACCAAGGGCGGTGAACATGTGGATTACGACAAGATTGGCCCACTTGCCGAGGGCATCCTGCGCAGCGGGGTGCATGGCCTCTTCGTATGCGGCACCACCGGCGAGGGGCTGCTCATGTCGGCAGACGAGCGCCAGGCCGTGCTCGAAGAAGTCGCCAGTGTGGTGCGCGGCAAGTGCAAACTGGTGGCACACACCGGTGCGATGGACCTGGCCACCACCCTTGAGCTAACGATCCACGCCGCCGAGTCCGGCGCACACGCTGCCGCCGTGGTCACCCCCGGCTTCTATCCCTACGACGACCGCGCCATCGAGGCCTACTATTCCGCCGTGGCCAACGCGGTGAAGGGTTTTCCTTTTTTCCTGTATAACATTCCTGGCTTTGCCCGTAACAAGATCAGCCTGGCCTCCGTTCTGCGCCTAGCCGAGAAGCACGACAACATTGTCGGCATCAAGGACAGCAGCGGCGACATGGTCTTTCTCGGCAAGCTGCTTGCCAACGTGCCCAAGGGCTTCAAGGTGATGAACGGCTGCGACGAGTTCGGCCACCAGGCGCTGGCCGCTGGTGCATGCGGCGCGGTCTCTGGAACCAGCAATGCCTTTGGCGATATCTACGTGAAAATATTCGAGGCCGTGAAGGCCAACAACCACGAACAGGCTCGTAAGCAGCAACACGTATTGAACAAAGTCTGCGAAGCCCTGACCTACGGCGCGACCCTTGGCCTGTTCAAGGAGGCGGTCCACCTTCGCGGCTTGGACGCCGGGTACACCCGCCCGCCCCAGCGCGAGATTACGCCGCAGGAAAAGAAGGTGATTGGCGATCTGGTCAGCACCCTTAAGTTGAAGAAGTTGTAATGAGCGCCGCGCTCGATCTCACAGGCGCACTGGTCCCCATGGGCCAGATGCGCCTGTGGGAACACGGCGGCGGCCTGCTAGGCACGCGAGCGCTGGGCTCCTGCGTTGCCATCATGCTGCGAGACAAGGCAGGGCGCGCCGCAGGCCTTGCCCACTGCATGTTGCCGCTCTCCCAGATAGACAAGGGCGTCGCCAACATCGAGCCCTGCACCTTCGCCGACTCCGGTATTGCGACCCTGCGCGACGCGGTGTTGAACGCAGGTGTTGCGCCCGACGCCTTGGAAGCCCTCGTCGTGGGCGGGGCCGCCCTCTTGGGTGATGCCGACTCGATGAACATGGGCAAGCGTAACGTGCAGGTGGCGCACATGCTGCTAGAACAATTTGCCGTGCAGATCGTAGGCGAATGCACCGGCGGGCAACTGCCGCGCAGCGTCTGGTTTGATCCCGCCGAGGGATGGGTGGATGTATTCTGTGCCGGGCACACCGAACGTTTGAAGAGGGAATCATGAACGAGGACCGCGAAGAACTCCGGCGGGAAATCCTCGCCACCCTGGACACCGTTCCCAAGCTGCCCGTTGCCGTAACGCGCGTGCTTGCCTTGGTAAATGATCCCGACTCCGGCGTGGCCGATGTGATGAGCGCGGTGGAAACCGACCCCGGCCTGACGGCGGAAACCCTGCGCATCGCCAACTCTGCCTACTTTGCCGGGCCCCGCCGCATCGGCAGCCTCAAGGAAGCTGGCGTGCTCCTCGGCCTCAACCGAGTCATGCAGCTCGTGCTTGCCGCCGCCGTGTTCCCCATCGGCGCGCGCCCCGTGCCAGGATACGATCTCGAACAAGGCGCACTGGTGGACGGCATGTTGGCCGTGGCCGTGGGCACCGAAATCCTTTCGCGCGAACTGAAACGTATTCCCCCGTCACACGCATTCACCGCGGGGCTGCTGCACGATATCGGCAAGCTCGCCATGGGCAACGTCGTCGCCCGC
This sequence comes from Candidatus Hydrogenedentales bacterium, assembly GCA_044359155.1. Lineage (GTDB taxonomy): Bacteria > Hydrogenedentota > Hydrogenedentia > Hydrogenedentales > JAEUWI01 > WGMK01. The sequence continues at coordinate 5,819 of JBIKMR010000260.1, forward strand.
TGCAAGCAAGAAATCCGCGACTGCGCGCTGGTCGAGGGACTCAGCTACGAGCAGGCCGAACGCTACATTCTCGGCATAGACCGCGCCGAGGCTGGGGCCGCACTCTTGCTATCGTGGCAATTGCCCGACAACGTCGTCACCGCCGTGCGCTGGCATCTACAACCCGAGCAAGTCACCGAAGAACCCTACGTCACCGACCTCGTCCACGTATCCCGCCTGCTCGCCACCCAATGCGGCTTGGGTCTAGGGCAGGAGGGGCTGAACTACAAGCTCTCGGATACCGCTTACCAGCGCTTGGGCTTAAACGATGACCTGACCGACCGCACC
>JBIKMR010000046.1:0-20705 GCA_044359155.1 Candidatus Hydrogenedentales bacterium
TTGATGCTCACCGTCAACATGTTTCGCGCATCGGAACGCCACGCCATGAAGCGCAAGCCAGAGCAGCAAATTGGCAAGCGCGCTGCGCTGCGCATGTTCCTTGCAGAGTATTTTTATGTGCTGCGATTGTTCGCGTGGCTGCATCCCTTCGAGTTTCTATTCACACGGCGCGATGCGGCAGCGGGGGGAGCGGGAACGGTCATCCTGTGCGTGCATGGATATACCTGCAACGGCGGCTATTGGGAAGGGCTGCGGCCCGTGCTGGCGAAGGCCGGATATCCGCGCACCTATACCATCAATATGGACCCCACCTTCGGCAGCATCGAGGACTTCGCCGCGCAGGTGGCGGTGCGTGTGAAGGAGATCAAGGCGCAGACGGGGGTGGACAGGGTGGTGCTGATCGGGCACAGCATGGGCGGGCTGGTGAGCCGCTGCTACGTGCAACGCCACGGCGGCGCAGAGCACGTGAGCAAGATCATCACGCTCGGCTCGCCACACCACGGCACGGTTTCGGCGTATAAAGGCCCCGGCGAAGACGCTCGGCAGATGATTCCCCGCAACCCCTGGCTGGAATCGCTCAACTCGGAATCCCCAGTAAACGTTCCCATCACCTCCATCTACACCTTTCACGACAACATCGTGTTTCCGCAGGACACCGCCGTGTTGGCGCACGCCAAGAACATCGGCCTCGCCGGGATTGGGCATTTGGAACTGGCCTTCTCGAAGCCGGTGCAGGAATTGATCATCGAGGAACTGCGCGGGGTGTAGCGCGCCTATCCCGGATGCGCGGTGAGTTGGCGGTCCAGGGAGCGGTATTGCACTGCTTCGGCTACGTGGGCTTCCAGAATAATGTCACTCTCGTCTAGGTCGGCGATGGTGCGGGCCACGCGCAGCAGCTTGTCGTAGGCGCGGGCGCTGAGGCCCAAGCGTTCCATGGCGGTGCCGAGCAGGGCCTGCCCGCCCTCGTTCATGATGCAGTGCCGCCGGGTAGCCTTGCCATCAAGGTGGGCGTTGCAGGCGTAGCGCCCGGCATAGCGTGCGCTCTGGCGATCACGCGCGGCTTGCACTTGCTCCCGAATCTGCGCGGAGGTCACGCCGTCGGTCTCGCGGCTCGACAGTTCTTCATAACTCACGGCGGGCACCTCGACATGGATGTCGATTCGGTCGAGCAACGGCCCCGATAGCTTGGCCATGTAGCGTTGAATCTCGCCGATGCTGCACCTGCATCCTCGGCGCGGGTCAGTGCGGTATCCGCAGGGACAGGGATTGAGCGCGGCCACCAACAAGAAGCGGCATGGGAACGAGGTGGAATACATGGCGCGGCGTATATGCACCATGCCTTCCTCGAGCGGCTGGCGCAGCACTTCGAGCGTGGCGCGGTTGAACTCGGGCAGCTCGTCGAGAAAGAGAATGCCGTTGTGCGCCAGGCTGATTTCGCCCGGCGTGGCGCGTGGTCCTTGCCCGCCCCCGCTTATGGAGACTGTTGTGGCCGTGTGGTGCGGGGCGCGAAAGGGTCGGCTCAACACCAGCCTGCGGCTTGCGCCCAGCGCGTCCGCCACGCTGTAAATCCGGGTGGTTTCCAGCGATTCCTCGAAGGTCATGGCGGGCAGGATGCCCGGCAGGCGCGAGGCCAACATGGTCTTGCCGGTGCCCGGCGGCCCCACCATGACCACATTGTGCCCACCCGCGGCGGCCACGGTGAGCGCCCGCTTAACTTGCGCCTGCCCCTTCACATCGGCAAAGTCGGGCAGGTGCAGCAAGTCTTCCGCGCTGGCGGTGGCAAGGTCGGTAACATGTGGGGCAATCTCGACCATGCCGCCGATGAAGTCTGCCGCCTCGGTCAGGGTGCGCACGGGGATCACCTCGATGCCTGGCACAATGCCCGCCTCCTCCGCGTTGTCCGCAGGCAATACAATGCCTCGCAGCCCCTGCTCGCGTGCGGCCAATGCCATGGGCAGCGCGCCAGACACGGGCCGCACCGAGCCATCCAGCGCCAGCTCGCCGGATATCGCGTAGTCCGCCAGCAGCCGCCCGGGGTTTTGGTCTGTCGATATGAGCATCCCGAGGGCAATGGGCAGGTCCAGGGCACTGCCTTCCTTGCGCACGTCGGCGGGGGCCAGGTTCACCACGGTGTTGCCGCGCGGCGGGCGATAGCCCGAGTTCTTGAGGGCGGAGTTGACGCGCTCGGCGCTTTCCTTCACGGCAGCATCGGGCAGGCCCACGATTATGGTGCGCTTGTTCAGGCCGAAGTAGCTGTCTACCTCGACCTGCAATGGGGCAGCTTCGATGCCCAGCACCGAACATGACAAGACCCGAGCCAGCATGACGTCCCTCCGCGAAACCATTTCGTGAGAGCCTACTATCTGCCCCGCCCCGCTTCAACGTGGTGGGCGCGCCATTTCGGGCAAGGCTTCTATTCACCCCGGCAAGGGCGGTAGAATTCCCCCTTGCTTTACATGAATGCATGGAATGAGGACGTGACGCATGGACTGGCGGTTGTTGCTTTACATGGCGGTGGTATTGGCCTACATCGGCTATCCGCTTTACCTGTTGATGGGCCCGGCGCGGGCTGGGCAGCGGCGCACCCTGGCGCTTGGGCTGGTGGCCTATGGGCTGGTCGGCGTATTTTGGCCGGGCGGGGCGGCGGATTACCTGCTGCTGATCGCGGGCGCATCGGTGGCCGTTGGGCTGGCGTTCATGTTTGGCGTGCCGCTGCGCTCCACCCCGTGGCTGGTGGCGTTGGGATATAGCCTGAGCGTGCTGGGCTCGGCAAGCGTAACCGACCCCATCTGGGTGTTCGTTGCCTCGCTCATCTTCGTTATCGCGTTCGAGCGCACGGTCATCCGCGCGCAGCAATCCAAGTTGGAATCTTCCCATGAGTAAGCCCCGATTCGCGGTGGCCGTGAACGATATTCCCCAGCTCGCGCTGGGCGACCAGGTGCGCGTGCTCGAGGCTACCGGGGTTGACGAGTGGCATGTCGAGCTGTCCGATGGCGCGTTTGCACCCGGCCCGCAGGGCAGCGTGGCGCTGGTGCGCCAGTTGGCGGCGGAATCCAAGCTGCCGGTCTACGTTCACCTGCGCATGTGGAAGCCCGAGCACCTGATCGATGCGCTGGCCAAGGCGGGGTGCAAGGGCGTGACCGTTCCCATCGAGGCCTGCGCCCACGCCAACCGCACGCTCAACCAGGTTCGTGAACATGGCATCGAGGCGGGCGTATCTATCTGCGCCGCCACCTCCCTCACCCGGCTGGACTATGTGCTCGACCTGGTATCCCGCGTGGTGGTACACGCCAGCGAACCGGCGAGGGTGGGGGAGCGCTTTATCGAAACTTCCACCGAGCGCGTGCGCATACTGGGTGAAAACCTGCGCTACCGCGAAAGCCGCGCCGTGGTGCAAGTGGTGGGCGACATCAGCACGGAGAACGCCGCGCGCCTGCACAAGTTTGGCGCGCAGGTGCTCACGCTGGGCCGCGCCGTGTTTGGCGATGCCCCCGCAAGCGAGGCCGCCTTCTTAGAGTTCCTGGAAGTGCTCGCAGAAAAGCGGCACTTGGTCTAACCCTTTGGGGAGACTTGGTGTAGCAATATAAATTGACATGCGCCGTTAGGGTAGAATGTGCGCATACAGGCGGTTCGGATAGATGCCTTGGGCGATTCCCTCGCCTGCAGGGCCGTGCTGGATAGGACGCATGATGACGATGCTGGACACCCATAGCTGTCGATGTTGACCGAAGCTCTCGGCCTTGCGAAGGCCGATAGGTGCCCCCTTGTTTTATGCGACTTTCCCCCTTGGCCTGTGGCTGTGACGCCGCACGGCCCCTGTGATACAACCAGCACACCGCCCGCGCTCGCATTGCGCCGGGCCATGGAGATTTCCACGATGAGCCACCACGACCCCACCTGGGAACGTGTCCGCGTTGAAGCCGAAGCGTCTGCCCACGAAGAGCCGATGCTTGCGAGCTTCCTGTATGCCACCATCCTGAACCACAAATCCCTCGAGGACGCCCTCAGCTTCATGCTGTCGGGCCGCCTGGAAAGCCATGCCCTGTCTTCGCTCACCCTGCGCGACCTGCTGGCCGAGGCGTTCTCGAATTCCGAAAGCATCCCGGCGGCCATCCGCGCCGACCTGACTGCGGTGTGCGAGCGCGACCCTGCGTGCCGGAAGTTCACCACGCCGCTGCTTTACTTCAAGGGATACCAAGCCTTGCAGGCCTACCGCGCCGCCAACTATTACTGGGTCGCAGGCCGCCAAGAGCTGGCGTTGTTTTTGCAGAGCCGCATCGCGGAGGTCTACGGCGTGGACATTCACCCGGCAGCACGCATTGGCAAGGGCATCCTGATTGACCATGCGACCGGCGTGGTGATTGGCGAGACCGCCGTGGTGGAGGACAACGTGTCCATGCTGCACGAGGTGACCCTGGGCGGCACCGGCAAGCAAACGGGCGACCGCCACCCCAAGGTGCGCAAGGGCGTGTTGATTGCTGCGGGCGCGAAGATACTGGGCAACATAGAGATAGGCGAGGGCGCCAAGGTGGGCGGCGGAGCCGTGGTGCTGGAAGACGTGGCCCCGCACACCACCGTGGTGGGTGTGCCTGCCCACCCCGTGGGCCGCGCAGGCACCGACGAGCCCGCCTTGGACATGGACCACCGCATCATCCCCGAGGCCCAGTTCCCTAACACCGGAATGGGTTGAGGCTAGCGCGATTGCAGGGATTGCGGGTAACCCCCTCACCCTGACCCTCTCCCCCTGCCAAGGGGAGAGGGGATAAGAGGTGGCGACTAACCGATCGCGCATCAAGCGTCAGCCGTCGAGCAACATATCGATTTACCCCACCGCTGGTAGAGCCACCCGGTTTTACACCTTCCGGCGTGAGTTGGTACACTTTGGCCGGTCGGGTCGGGCGTGCTATTTGTGGCGCGCGCCTGCTACCAAGGGGAGGGAAGCCGGATGCCCATGCCGGTTGATATTACCGAGACGGAAATTCCGGGCGTGCTGGAAGTGCGCCCGAAGATTTTTTCGGATGCGCGCGGCTATTTCACCGAGACCTTCAACCTCGACACGTGGAGTGAGAAGGGCTTTGCGCCGGAATGGCAGCAGGACAACCTGAGCAAATCGTGCAAGGGCACGCTGCGCGGGATGCACTACCAGATTAACCCCCATGCCATGGGCAAGCTGGTGCGCGCGGTGCAGGGCCGGGTGTTCGACGTGGGCGTGGACCTGCGCGCAGGCTCCCCCACCTTTGGAAAGTGGATTGGCCGCGAGCTGAGCGGCGACGACAACCTGTGGCTGTGGATTCCCGCTGGGTTTGCGCATGGCTTTGTGGCGCTGGAAGACAACACGCTCGTATATTACAAGTGTACGGCCACGCACCACCCCGAGAGCGAACGCGCGCTGAACTACGCGGACCCCGACGTGGGTATTGAGTGGCCGGTGGCCCCCACGGTGATCACGGACAAGGACGCGGTTGCCCCCATGCTGGGCGAGGCCGAGTATAACTTCGAGTTCACCGCGTGAGCGATGTATCCGCACAGTGGCTGGTGACGGGCGGCAGCGGGTTGCTTGGCGGCGAGTTGAAGCCGCTGATGCCGGGTGCGTTGTACCCCACTTCCGCCGAGTTCAACGTGTGCGATTACGAATCGCTGCGCGCCTACGTGGCGGGTAAGTCCATAGTGGGCGTGCTCCACGCGGGCGCGTTCACGTCTCCCCCCAAGATCAATGAAGACCCCGTGCGGGCGCTTCAGGTGAATATCATCGGTACGGCCAATGTGGTGCGGCTGTGCGCCGAGCAGGGCTGGCGGCTTGTGTATGTATCCACCGACTACGTGTTCCGGGGAGACGCCGGGCCCTATGCCGAGGGCGACCCCGTGATGCCGGTGAACAAGTACGCGTGGTCGAAGCTGGGCGGCGAATGCGCCGTGCGGCTGTATGACAATGCGCTCATCATTCGCACCACCTTTGGCGAGAACGCGTTCCCCTATCCGAAGGCCTTCACAGATCAGTGGACCAGCCGCCTGGGCGTGGCACAGATGGCCCCGAAGATTGTGAAGGCCGCGCTGTCCAGCGTGACCGGAACGCTGCACGTGGGCGGCCCGCGCCGCACAGTATACGAATACGCCAAAAGCCTCGACCCCGCCAAGGAAATTGGCGCGTTGAGCATCAACGACATTAACTTTGCGGTGCCCGTGGATACGTCGTTGGACACGGGAAGATATGACCGAGAGATTGGGTGAGGTTTTGATTGGCGAAATTCGGCGCTTGGCCAATTCGCTCGAATATGAAATCACGCTTCATGCCCGCGCTGAAATGGATTATGATGAGATCAGCCGTGAAGATATTTTGCGCGCACTGGGTTCGGATGACAACCTGATGATCGAGGATTATCCCGAGGATCGCAGGGGGCATTCGCACTTGGTCTTGGGTTGGGATGCTCTCGCAAGACCAATCCACGTATGCTGCGCCATTAAGTCGGAGACGCTTATAGTCATCACCGCCTACCGTCCCGAGCAGAATCGTTGGGACAGTGGCTGGAGTCACCGCAAATGAAAGAATGTTATTTCTGCAAAGGCGAAGTGAAGCCCAGCCAGATGGACTACATGGCGCAGCGTGCGGGCAACTATGTGTTGGTGCGGGGATTGGCGGTGAAGCGCTGCACTCAGTGCGGCGAAGTGTATCTGGATGACCATGCCAATCGTGTCATAGACAGCGCCTTGAACGAGCCAACCGCCTTGGCGGCCAGCCATATTGATGTTCCGGTAGTCGAGGCGTATTAGCGCTATCAATTGGGATTAACCTGAAAGGGACGTGTGCGTGAAGATTCTCGTTGCCGGCGGCGCCGGATACATTGGCTCGGTGTTGGTGCCGCTGCTTCAGGACCACGGTTACGACATCGAGGTTATCGATTCGCTCTGGTTTGGTAACAACTTGCCCGAGGGAACCAAGCTCACCCAGCAGGACCTGTTCTCGCTGGGCAAGGGTTCGCTTGAGGGATTTGACCAGGTCATCTTCCTTGCAGGCTTGTCGAACGACCCAATGGCCGAGTTCGACCCGGCGCGCAACTTCATTGAGAACGGCGCGCTTCCCTCGTACCTCGCATGGCGCGCGAAGCAGGACGGCGTGAAGCGCTTCGTGTATGCGTCCTCATGCAGCGTGTATGGCTACACCGTGAACGAGCTGTACGACGAGGAAGCCCCGGTCACCTGCGGCTATCCCTATGGCATATCCAAGCTGGCGGGCGAGCGCGGCGTGCTGCAATTGCAGGACGAGAACTTCTCGACCATCGCCCTGCGCCAAGGCACCATCAACGGGTACAGCCCGCGTATGCGCTTTGACCTTATTGTGAACACCATGTTCAAGGCTGCCATGACCGATGGCCTGATCACCGTGAACAACCCCGCCATCTGGCGGCCCCTGCTCGACGTGCGCGACACCTCGGGCGGGTTCCTGCGCGCGGTGCAGGCAGACTCCTCGATCAGCGGCGCGTTCAACGTGGCCTACGACAACTACACCGTGGGCCAGGTGGCCGACCTGGTGAAGGACGAAGTCGAGCGGCTCACCGGCAAGCGGGTGAAGGTGGACATCAAGGACAAGCAGGACTTCCGCAACTACAAGGTGAGCTGCGACAAGGCCCGCACCTGCCTCGGCTTCAAGCCCAAGTACGACGTGCCCGAGATGATCTCCAGCATCTACCAGCGCCTTGAACAATACGGCGATTTTTCCAACCCCAACTTCTACAACATCCAGGTGTTCAAGTCGCTGGAGGCAACGAAGTAGGCGGCAACGCGCATGTCCCGTTTCGCATTCCAGCCCTTGCCCGAGCGCCCCTTCGTGTCGGTGCTGATGACCAGCTACAACTACGACAAGTTCGTGGGCGACGCGATTCGCAGCGTTTACGCGCAGACGTATCGCTCGATGGAGCTGGTGATTGTGGACGATGGCTCGACCGATGCGTCTCCCAAGATCATCGAGAAGGTGACCAAGGACGCGTTGATCCCCACCGAGTTCATCGCTAAGAAGAACGGTGGTCAAGCCAGCGCGTGGAACCTGGCCTTCCCCAAGTTGCGTGGGGAACTGGTCTGCCTGCTGGACAGCGACGACAGTTGGCGACCGGAGAAGGTGGAGCGCATGGTGCAGTTGGCGCGAAGGCACCCGGATGCGGGGCTCTACCAGCACCAGATGGACAACGGTATGGGCAAGCTGAAGCAGCCCAAGCTGCTGGCGCACCGCGATATTCTGCGCGACTGGGTGGCGCTGGGCGAGGTGGACGTACTGAAGCGGCACGACCTGGTCGCCATCTTCCTGCCCAGCTCGGGCCTCATGGCGCGGCGCGAGGTGCTGGAGAAAGTCTTCCCCATGCCGGAGCGCCTCATCACCTGCCCCGACGCCTACCTCACCCGCAGTTGTTGCATCTTCGGCCCGCTGCAATCCCACCGCGAAGTGCTGGCATCGTGGATGGACCACGGGAACAACGCGGGCAAGGCCAGTAAATACAGCTTCGAGCGCTATTGGCTGCCCGTCGTCATGCCCGCCATCAACGAATCCTTTGAGAAGCACGGCGTGCCCGTGCGGTTTGTTTGCCCCCCGCGCCGCCCTTCCCTGCGGCAATGGCTGGGCGGGCTGAAGAAGCGGCTGACCCCGAAATGACCCTTGGATTTCTTGCGTTTAAGTTGCTGGTGCAGGTAGGCTTTCGCGGCTTCTCACGCGTGCGGATTGCTAGCGAGTTTGAGTTCGCAGTCCCCGCTTCACCCCCTGAAAGGATTTTCCCATGTTGTTTCGCCTATGCCGCACCATTGCCGTGGCGGCCCTTGTGATGGCACCCGCCGCGTTTGCACAGGACCCCGGCGCCGCCGCTGGCGCTGCCCCCGCCGACGCCGCCCCGGCCAAGATTTCTCCCGAGGCCGAAGCGGCTGGCTTGATCACGCCCGAAACGCGCACGGCTTATGCCATTGGTATGCAGCTGGGCCGCAGCATCAAGGACAGCCCCTTCCCCATCGACATGGAGAAGCTGCAGCAGGGCATCCAGGACACGCTGGCCGACAAGGCCCCTTCGCTCACCGCGATGGAAGTGCAGGAAGTCCTGCTCGCTTTCCGCCAGCAGATGATGGAATCCGCGCAGACGAAGAAGATGAAGGACGGCGAAGAGAACCTGAAGAAGGCGCAGTCCTTCCTCGACGAGAACGGCAAGAAGGAAGGCTGGAAGACGACGGCCTCGGGCTTGCAGTACAAGGCCGTGACCGAGGGCACCGGCGCTGCCCCCAAAGAGACCAGCGAAGTGACCGTGCACTACAAGGGCACGCTGATTGACGGCACGCAGTTCGACAGCTCCTACGACCGCGGCCAACCGGCCACCTTCGGTTTGAACCAGGTCATCTCCGGCTGGACCGAGGGCCTTCAGCTGATGAAGGTTGGCGGCAAGTACGAGTTCGCCATTCCGCCGGATCTCGGCTATGGCCTCGGCGGCCCGAACACCATTCCCCCGAACTCGGTGCTGCTGTTTGAAGTGGAACTGATGGACGTGAAGGAAGCCGGTGCGCCGGAAGCCGATGGCTCGGTAACGATTCAGAACTAAGCATTAACGCCAAAGCCCCCGCTTCTCGATGCGAGAAGCGGGGGCTTTTCTATTCCCGTCATTCCTGCCTACGCAGGAATGACGGAAGTTGCGGGGGCGAATCTGCGTGCAGCCGCCGATGCGCGCAGTGTATGGTATGGCGCGAATGGCGGCGGGCAATCCGCCATGAAGGAGAGACCTATGTTGAACAAGGCCACGCTCATTCTCAGCTTTGGATCCGCCATCCTCATGATGGCCTCCATCCTGCTGGCCAGCCGCGACATTATTCCGCCCCGCGTTGGCCTCATGCTCTTCGCCTTGAGCGGGGTGGTTGGCTTGATTGCGGTGGGCTTTGCCATAGCGGTTATCTTCCGCACGCAGGCCTTCCACATTGCCATGGTGGGCGTGCTGGGGGCGCTGCCCGCCATTGTGCTGTTTGCCAACATCGCCAATGCGCTGCGCTATCCCCCGATAAACGACATTACCAGCAACCTCGAAGAGGTGCCTGCCTTTGTCCATGCAGGCACGCTGGCCGAGAATGCCGGGCGCGACATGACCTACCCCGAGAAATGGATCGGTATCGTGCGCAAGGCCTATCCCGAATTGGCTTCCGCCACCGTGGCGCGCCCCGCTGCCGAAGTGTTCCCCACCGTGGTGCGACAGGCCGAACAGCAGGCCGGCTGGGTAGTGACCCATCAGGACCCCGCCACAGGAACCATCGAATGCGTGGCTACCACGAAGTTGTTCCACTTCAAGGACGATATCGTGATTCGGCTGCGCCCCACGGATGATGGCAAGACCCGCGTGGACATGCGCTCGAAATCGCGCGAGGGACGCAGCGATATCGGCGCGAATGCGAAGCGAATCCAGGCCTTCCTTTCGCAAGTGCGTTAGCGCCTTCGCCAAGTTTTTAATCTTTAAAGAAAAAAGCCGGGGAGGCGAAGGCCTCCCCGGCTTTGCTCGTTTCTGTATTGCTTACTAACCGACGGTCACGCCGTAGGTTTCCGGCTTGCCGGGCGTGGGGATGGGGCCGATGGGGTAGGCCTTGGCGAAGTCGAGCCCGTCCTCGTTGCAGAACTTGGGGCCGTTGGCCAGGTGCTCGTCCCACTTCAGCTCGGCACCGCAGTATGCGGCGTCGCGCGCGAGGATAGCGGCGAAGGTAGAGTTGGCTGTGCGCACGCCCTCGTTCAGGTAGGGACCCGACCCCGTGACACTGGCTATGAAGTCAACGTGCTCCTGGTCGTAGGGGTTGGCGTCGTCTTTGCCCAGGTCCATGCACTTGCTGAAGCCCTTGGTGCCGGTGGCTTCTTCAAACACGCCGTTGTAGGAATCGTTCCAGTGGCGGCTATAGCTGTGCATGTGCACGCCGCTGGCAAAGGTGAAGTCAGCGGAGAAGTTGTCCCAGATGTCCCCGTAGCGCTCTTCACCGATGGGCTTCCAGGTACGTCCGCCAGAGGCGACCACGCTCACCGGCAGTTCTTCCTTCATCACCCACAGGCCCACATCCAGGTTATGCACGTGCTGCTCGACGATGTTGTCACCGCAGCTCCAGATCTGGTTGTACCAATTGCGCAGGCGATACTCGAGATCGCTCTGGCCCTCGGCGCGCTCATGCGAGAAGGGCAGGTTGCCATTCCAATATACGCGCAGCGCGCGGATGTCGCCAATGGCGCCCTCGTGCAACTGCTTGATGGTCTCCAGATAGGACTTCTGGTGGCGACGCTGAAGGCCGGTCACGAAGCTGAGGTTCTTCTCCTTCGCCTTTTCGGCAGCCGCCATGAAGCGGCGAATGCCGGGCGCGTCCACGGCCACGGGCTTCTCGGTAAAGATGTGCTTGCCCGCTTCCACGGCAGCCTCGATGTGCATCGGGCGCGCATACGGCGGGGTGGCGTGGAGGATGATGTCCACATCGGGCAGGGCGAGCAGCTTCTTGTAGGCGTCGAGCCCAACGAAGCAGCGGTCATCGGTGATGTCCACATGGTCGCGCGTGCGGCGCGAACCTTCAAGCGCCTTGCGCGTGGCTTCCAGCTTGTCCTGGAACGCGTCGGCCAGCGCAACAATCTTCACCTTCTCGCCGCCCGCCGCGATGAAGTTCTGCGCCGCGCCGCCACCACGGCCGCCGCAGCCAATCAGGCCCGCGCGCAACACCTTGGCTTCCTGCGCGTCCGCATTGCGGGCAGACAGAATGGCGAAGCCACCAATCGCCGCAGCCTTTGTAAAGTCCCGGCGCGTCAAGCCTGCGCCCTGCTTCTCGTCACTCATGGAAGAATCCCTCCTTCTTCACGTGTTAGCCACTCTCACGCTCCACGGGCCAGTCGCCCGCGCGGCGCAAACATCCGCATAACATACGCCCAACAAAGCCCTCGCGCAAGCGGAATTTAAGTTTAGACTGGGTTCAGGCGCGAAGGGATTCCAATGCCGATACGATTCGCTCAAGGGCGGAGGGCAAGCTGTCTGGCTTGCTGCACCAGCCAAGGCTGAATCGAATCCCTTCAAGTGCCTCGGCATGGGTGCGACCCATGGCGCGTAGCGTGGGGGAGGGGTCCGGCTGGCCGCTGCTGCACGCGGCCCCGGTAGAAGCGGCGATGCCTGCTGCGTCGAGCGCGCGCACCGCGCGTTCTCCCTCGATGCCGGGCAGGCTGACGTTGAGGATATGGGGCAGGCGCGATGCGCCCTTGCCGTTCACGCGCAGGCTGGGCAGGGCTGTGAGTAATGAGTATTCAAGCTGATCGCGCAGGGTTTGCAGTTGCTGCGCCTTGCCGTCGCGCTCGTGCAGGGCGCAGTCGCAGGCTATGCCGTATCCCACGATAGCGGCCACGTTCTCCGTGCCAGCGCGGCGGCGGCGTTCTTGTGATCCGCCGGTGGCTTGGACAGCCAATTCTTGTTCACGCCGCACATACAGCGCTCCCACTCCTTGGGGTCCTCCCAGTTTGTGGGCAGATATCGTAACGAACACCGCACCCAAGGCATGGGAATCCATGGGTGTGATCCATGCGGACTGTGTGGCATCGCAATGAAACGGCACACCACGCGCTTGGCACATACCGGCGATGGCCTCGATCGGCTGGAGTACGCCAGTCTCGTTGTTGGCTGCCATCACGGAGACCAGCGCAGTGGGCTGTGCCAGGGCATCGGCCAGCCAACACAATTGCGCGCGGCCTTCCGTATCCACCGGGATGATCTCCAACTGAATCGCCCCGCGCTTGGCCAGGTGTAGCGCGGTGCGGAGTACGGAGGGATGCTCGACCGCCGACACCAGCACGCGCGCGCCGGGGTGCAGTTCTGTTATGGACCGTAGCACAAAGTTGTTCGCCTCGGTGCCGCCGGAGGTGAAGACGATCTCCTCGGGGTCTGCCGCTATCAGCGCGGCCACCTGTTCGCGGGCGGCGTCGAGCGTGGCCTTGGCCGTGCGGCCCCAGCGATGCGGGGAACTGGCGTTGCCGAAGCTGTCGCGCAAGAAGGGCAGCATGGCGTCGAGCGCCTCGGGGCGCAGGGGAGACGTGGCCGCGTGGTCGAGGTAAAGCCCTTCGCCTGCCGCTGCCATGCTTATTCCGCAGGCGGGGGAACGGCTTCGGGCTGGGCCGCACTGAGAAGCAGGGAGCGCAGCGTGGCCTGGTCGTGCACCATGTGCTTGGGCTTGGCTTGCGCCAGCGTGGCCTCCGGGTGCCAGCCCCAGGTTACCGCCACGGGGATGGCCCCGGCGGTCTTCGCCTCGAGCATGTCGCCCTTGGTGTCGCCGATGTACCAGCCCTGGCAGCCGGGGTGTTTCTTGCGCACCTTGCGAATCTTCTTGACCTTGCTCGATTCCTTGTCCGAACCGAAGACTTCCAGCACGCCGGTTACGCCATGGCGTTCCAGGAATTGTTCGACGGCGATGGTCTGGTTCGAGGTAATCACATAGAGCGGGTGCAGGGCGGCCAGCTCGGAGAGCAGGGAGGGCATTCCCTCGAAGGGCTGCACGCGGAGATTGGCTTCCTGAATGCGCGGGGCAAACTGTTCACCCAGTTGCTTGAGCCGCCACACGGGAAAGCCCATCTTGACCAGCCCGGCAATGGGGTTGCCTTCCATCAGCTTGAGCAGCGACTCCTTCGAGTTGAGCTTCTCGTAGCCCAGGTCCTTCACGGCGCCGGTGAACTCGGTGTAAAACACCTCGAAGGAATCCGCCACCACGCCGTCGAAATCAAACATGATGACGGGTGGCTTGTTTTTGCGCACCCGGCGGAGGCGGGCGCTATTCAGCAACGAACGGACGGGTTTCATCTACTGCTCCGGATTCTCGATGGAACCAGCGGAGTATAGCAGACCCGGTAGGGCAGGCTCTCCCCGGGCTTAGGCCCCCGCCGTTTCCGGCGGGCCATACATGCGCCCCTCGGTTGCGGGTTCCACAATCTCGGTGCCCTTAAAATCACTCCAGCGCGCCGCAAGAATCAGCAGCGACAGCACGAGCAGCGACAGGTTGAGCGCAACGAAGACGGTGCCTTCTGCCTCGGGCCAGCCATAGAAGCTGGGTCCGCCGAAATGCAGGGCAGTGGCCATGGCCAGCGTGCGCAATACTTCGGACCACGGCGCCCACCTGCGGCATTCGAAGATGGCGCCGAGGTTGAGCAGCGTCCAGAAAAGAAGCAGCGCGGATGCCACCTTGGCTTCGGTGGACATTACACCTTCAAAGCGTATCCAGCCGGTGACCAGCAGGTTCACCGGGGCAAAATGAAGCAGCACATAGGCCTTGAGCGCGAAGGGGGTGCGGGTTTCGTAGCGCTTCAACTCGCCCTTGGCCCAGCGTTCCTGCGACGACGGCCCGGCGGGCAGCCCTTCCGGCTGCCACGCGGGTGCCATGAACCATAGCTTGATCTTGTCGAGCGGGCGGGGCGCGGCGATGGCGGTCTTTACCAGGCGCACCATGTAATGCACCTGCCCCCAGAAGGGGTTCCAGCTTTGCAGCGGCGACACCAGGCCATAGTTCGGCTCTTCTTCTTCGACCTGATAGGTGCCGAACATGCGGTCCCAGATGATGAAGACCCCGGCGTGGTTGCGGTCGATGTACTTGATGTCCCGGCCATGGTGCACGCGGTGGTGGCTGGGGGTGTTCATGATCAACTCTACCGGGCCGAGCTTGCCGATGAGGCGGGTGTGTATCCAGAACTGGTAGAGGGTGTTGATGATCGAGCACAGCCCATATACCAATGGCGGGAAGCCAAGGAAGGCCAGCGGGAAATAGAACATGTTAAAGAAGAAGCCTTGGAATACGCCTTGGCGCAGGGCCACGGACAGGTTGTATTCCTCGCTTTGGTGATGGGCGATATGTGTGGCCCAGCCCACGTTCATCTCGTGGCTCATTCGGTGCGCCCAGTAATAGGCGAAGTCCTTCGCCATGAAACACGCCACCCACACCCACGGGGCCACGTTCGCGCTCATGGGGTCTTCATTCGTAACGCCCATGTCGAAGATGCGCCAGTTGTACCAGATGATCACATAGCCCGAGAAGGTGATGGTGGACATGAGCGCCCCGCCCACCTGGTCGATGATGCCCATGCTCAGGTCGTTCACCGAATCCGTAACCCGGTACACGCGCTTCTTCAACACAATGCTGACCACCAGCTCGAACACGATGAGCAGGAAGAACACCGGGATGGCATAAACAATCGGGCTGACGTCCATGATGCGAAAACTCCGTAAACTGATCGATGCGGAGTATACGAACCTGCTCCCGATTAGCCAAGCGGTTTTAGCGATTGCTGTTCGTTATTGGGGCGCGTTACCTGGCGCGGCCCACCGCCGAGGATTCCCCAGCCTGCCGCTTTCCCATGCTATGCTCGCCGTCCCAAAGGAGTGGCCACCCATGCGCGCAACAAGTGTAATCATTCCGTTCCTGTTCACCCTCGCCTGCCACGCCGCCGATACTCCCTGGAACCTCGACGCCCTGTCGCAGCCCCCCGCCTACACCGCCGCCGAGGGTTTCATCGAACCCGGCGTTTCCGCCATCTACTACGACGGTCCCGCCTACCAGGGCAAACCCACCAAGGTCTTCGCATGGTACGGCCTGCCCAAGCTGGCAGCGGGGGAGAAGGTTCCCGCCATGGTGCTGGTGCATGGCGGCGGTGGCACCGCCTTCGCCGAATGGGTGCGCCTTTGGACCTCGCGCGGCTATGCCGCCATCGCCATGGACACCTGCGGCGGGTTGCCGCGCGGTGGCAATGGCAAGTGGGAAGAGAACCCCAACGGCGGCCCGCACGGCTGGGGCGGCTTCGACAAGGCCAACGATCCCGTCACCGACCAATGGCCGTATCACGCCATCGCCGACGTGATCCTCGCGCACTCGCTCATCCGTTCCTTCCCTGAAGTGGATGCCGAGCGCACCGGACTCACTGGCATATCGTGGGGCGGCTACCTCACCTGCATCGCCGCCGGGGTAGACCCCCGCTTCAAGTTCGCCGCTCCCGTCTACGGCTGCGGATTCCTCGGCGACAACTCTGCCTGGCTAGACGCCTTCGCCAGCCTGCCCAAAGAAACCGCCACCCGCTGGCTCTCCCTGTGGGACCCCTCCGTATACTTACACAACGCCGCCCTGCCCATGCTCTGGGTCACCGGCACCAACGACTTCGCCTACCCCATGGACTCCCTGCAAAAATCCTACCGCCTGCCCACCGGCCCCCGCACCCTGGCCATCCGGCTGCGAATGCCCCACGGCCACGGTGGTGCCGGAGAAAACCCCGAAGAGATACACGCCTTTGCCAACCACCTGTTCAAGGCGGCCCCGCCCCTAGCCCAAATAGCCAGTCAAGGTCGTGACGGCAACACCGCATGGGCCACTTATGATGCTGCCACCCCCATCGCCAGCGCCGAGCTGCTCTACACCACGGCCACCGGCAAGTGGCAAGACCGCCCCTGGGAGGCAATCCCCGCTGAACTAGACGCAGAAGCTGGCAAAGCCAGAGCCACGCTTCCCGAAGGGTGCACCGTCTATTACCTCAACCTGATCGACGCCCAGGGAAACACCATCAGCGCCGAGCACGAAACACTCAAAGATTGAAGGGTCTTTCTACTTTTGGTAGATTCTCACAGTCTAAGGACTTATTGGGAGAACGGGTGAATGAAGAACCGCGTGTTTACTACGGGTGAGGTGGCGCAGATTTGCGGCGTCTCGGCGGATACCGTGTCGCGCTGGTTTGACCTGAACCAGATTGACGGCTACCGACTCGGCCCCGGCGGCGATCGCCGCATTCCCTACGACGCCCTGCGCAAATTCATGCTCAGCCATGGCATTCCCATGGAACGCCTCGAGGAAGGCCAGCGCCGCGTGCTGGTGGTGGACGACGATCCCTTCTACCTCGACATCATCCCGGCGGCCTTGTCCAAGCTGGAAGAATTCACCATCCACACCGCCTCGACCGGCTTCGACGCGGGTGCCATCGTGGTCGAGCACAATCCCCAGCTGATTATCCTCGACATTCAGTTGAGCGACATGGATGGCCGCATGGTAAGCGAGCGCGTGAAGGCCCGCCCCGAAACGCGCAACACGCGCATCCTGGGCATCTCCGGTTTCATCGACGCAGACGAGGCCGCCGAGCTGGAAGACTTTGGCTTCGATGACTTCCTCCAAAAGCCCTTCTCCATCGAGACCTTGAACACCAAGGTAGTCGAACTCTTCGCCCGCCCTACCGTGCGCGGCATCCGCACCCCGCGCTAGATATTCGCGCCCGGCTGCGTTACCGTATTCCTATGCGCCCAAGGGCTGGGCGCGTCGAGGGTCCACGCCATTCGCACCGCGCACCTGATACCGCTCGCTGGCCTGCTCTGCTTTTCTGCAACGGCAGACAACTTCTTCGATTCCAAAGTCGCGCCGCTTCTGGCGGGCCGCTGTCTGGAATGCCACGGCAGCGAAGCCAAGGGCGGGCTGGACCTGCGCTCGCGCGACTCCCTCGCCAAGGGCGGCAGCGAGGGAGTTGTCGTCACCCCCGGCGACCCCGCCTCCAGCCTCCTCTTCGAGTATGTGTCCACCGGCGAGATGCCGCCCAAGCACCCGCTCTCTCCCGAGGAGGTCGAGGTCTTCCGCCAGTGGATTGCCGATGGCGCATCCTTTCCTGACACGCCGCTCAACCCCTTCGCCATCACCACCGACAAACGTGCTGGGTACGATTGGTGGTCGCTGCAACCGCTGCGCACAATAGAATTCCCCCTCACCCCAACCCTCTCCCCCAAAGGCGGGGGAGAGGGGGCTGAGCACCCCATCGACCACTTCGTGCAGGCCAAACTGCAAGAATCGGGACTCGAAGCATCCCCGCCCGCAGCCCCCGACACCCTGCTACGCCGCGCCACGTTTGATCTCACCGGCCTGCCGCCCACGCCCGAGGAAGTGGAGGCCTTCGTTGCCGCCTGCGCTGCCGAAACTGGCAACGCCGACTTAGTGGGCGAACAGGCCTACCGCGCCCTGCTCGACCGCCTCCTTGCATCCCCACACTACGGCGAACAATTCGGTCGCCACTGGATGGACGCGGTGCGCTATGGCGAGAGCAACGGCTACGAGCGCAACGTGCTCTTTGAAAACATCTGGCCCTACCGCGACTACATCATCCGTTCCTTCAACGAGGACAAGCCCTTCACCCGGATGACCCTCGAACAGCTGGCCGCAGACGCACTGGCACCCGGAGACCCCAACACCGAAGTGGCGATGACGTACCTGGTCTGCGGACCCTACGACGACGTGGGCAACCAGGACCCCGTGAAGGCGGCGCAGACCCGCGCGGACAACATCGACGAAATGATCCGCACCACCAGCGAGGCCTTCCTCGGGCTGACCATCGGCTGCGCCCGTTGCCATGATCATAAGTTCGACCCCATCGCCACCAGCGATTACTACCGCATGTACGCCACCTTCGCCGGGGTGTTCCCCGGCGACCGCGAAGTGTCCACCCCCGAGCAGCGCAGGGCACGGCTGGCCCAGCTCGACCCGCACCAGGACACCAAGCGCAAAGCCGAAAGCGCGCGGGCAGAACTGCAGAACGCCATCCTCGCGCGGGCCGAGGCCAAGGCCGCCACCACCGAGGCCCACTGGCTGCGCGAACCCACCAATCGCTACCTCACGGAAGAGACCTTCGCGCCCACCCCCGCGCGCTACGTGCGCCTCACGGTGCAAGGCCGAGACGACGACCCCAACGCTGCATCAGGATTCCGCATCGACGAGTTCGAGGCATGGACCACAGACTCACGCAACGTGGCCGCTGCTATCAACGGTGGCAAGGCCGAGGGCGACAGCCGACAGCCCGGCGACTTCGCCGATGCTTACGACGCGGGCCTCACCATCGACGGGCAATACGGCGCGCGCTGGATTGCAGGCGGTCCCACGCTCACCATCACCCTCGCGCAGGAAGAGCCCCTCACCCGCGTCAGCTTTTCGAGCGACCGCCCCGCCGGGCAAGCCATCACCAGCGGCGACACGATCTTCATTTCGGAATACGACATCGCGGTGTCCGCCGACGGCATCTCGTGGACCAGCGTGGCTTCCAGCCAGGACCGCAAGCCGGTAAGCGACGCGCACCGCAACAAGCGGCGCATGGCGGCAGAAGCGCAGCCCGCCGAGTGGGCCGAGCTTGCCCGGCTGGACGCCGAGGCCGCCGCCGCCAGCGCTGCCTTGGCCGCCATCCCCCCATTGCCCAATCTGCGCGTGGGAAGGCTGGAACAACCCGGCGCACCCATCACTGTGTTCGCCGGGGGAGACCCCCAGCGCAAGGGCGAGGAAGTGACCCCCGCCAGCCCGAGCGCGCTGGAAAAGATCACCGGCTACGCCCTACCCGCCGACGCGCCCGAGCAGGACCGGCGCGTGGCGCTGGCGCGCTGGCTGGTGAATAAGGACAACCCACTGCCGCCCCGCGTCATGGCCAACCGCCTGTGGCAGGCCCACTTCGGCGTGGGCATTGTCACCACCTCGGGCGACTTCGGCTTCATGGGCACACCGCCCTCGCACCCGGAATTGCTCGATTGGCTGGCGCGCGAACTCGTGCAGCCCGCATGGAACGAAGGCGGCCCGCTCTCCCTGCCCGACAGCCTGCGCCAGGCATGGCGCCTCAAGCGAATGCACAAGCTCATCATGCTGTCCCAAGCCTACCGGCAATCCGGCGCCTACCGCGCCGACGCCGCCAACGTGGACGCCGACGCCCGCCTGCTCTGGCGCTTCCCCCCGCGCCGACTGCGCGCCGAAGAAATCCGCGACGCCATGCTGCATGTGGCAGGCAAGCTCGACACCCGCATGGGCGGCCCCGGGTTCCGCCTCTACCAATACCTCAACGACAACGTCTCCACCTACGTCCCGCTCGACGCCTACGGCCCGGAGACCTATCGCCGTTCCGTGTACCACCAACAGGCCCGCGCCATGCAGATCGACCTCGTCACCGATTTCGACGCCCCCGACTGCGCCCTCACCGCGCCCCGCCGTGTTGCCACCACCACGCCCCTGCAAGCCCTCACCCTGCTCAACCACCAGTTCACCCTCGACATGGCCAACGCCCTCGCCACCCGCCTGCAACAAGAAGTCGGCCAAGACCCCGCTACCCAAGCCACCCGCGCCTACACCCTCGCCTTTGGGAGAATGCCCGCAGCCGAGGAAGCCGCCGAGGCAGCAGAACTGATTCAGCAACATGGGCTGAGAGCGTTTTGCCGGGCACTGCTCAACGCGAACGAGATGATCTATTTGGGGTGAACGAAAGCGAGAGGTTGACTCACTGCTCCGTGAACTCACGCCCGCCACGGCTCCTATCTCGCACCCGAGTACGTGTGCGAACGTGGGAACAAATAACCCCGTGGTGGAATAGCCTCTCTCTCCCAGTCTGTTCCCGATAGTAGAAAGAGGGTGGTCGGCTATTGTCGACCCCCGTGAGGGGACTGCCATGAAGCGGCGCGATTTTCTTTTGTCCAGTGCGGTCGTTGGCGTTCCACTCGTTGCATCCGGCGCTTTTGCCGATACCGGAGGACCCCCATTGCCTAACGAGACCACACCGATTCCCCTGAACAAGGGTGAAAACGAGACGCGCGAGGGGGACATGATCTATCGCACCCTCGGCAAAACGGGGGAGCGCGTCTCGATATTGGGTCTGGGTGGATTCCATATCGGGATGCAGATGGAGGAGGCGGACAGCATCCGCATCATTCGGACCGCCATCGATAACGGCA
>JBIKMR010000048.1:0-20310 GCA_044359155.1 Candidatus Hydrogenedentales bacterium
GGGATGCTCGGCACCTGCGCGGCATTCGCAGTGTGCATGGCCCTGGACTTGTTGCTTGCCAGGGAAGGACAGAGGATCCAGTTCAGCCCTTCGTGGCTACATTGTCAGACCGGGACAGACGGGAGTGCGGGGAGGCGGTTGAGTGATGTGGTCGGGTATGTGAAACAACAGCTTCCTTGTGAGGAATCGCTATCTCCCTACAAACCCGACAAGCTTGAACATTGGAAAAGTAGTCAAGGCGATTGGTGGAGCGAGGCGATGGTAGAGAATAGCGACCTGCTATCCGACAAGTTCGATACGCCAGAGATTCTCGAACTGGATGTAAGAGATGTAAGCAGGATCAAAACCTTGCTTGCATCCGGCTGGCTGGTGATAGCAGCTACAGCGATTACCGACGAAATGTGGCAAAACGGCTTCCATCGGTTGGGCCACTTGACCACTCCATTGTTTGGGCAAAAGCGCGTCGGCGGCCATGCATGGCTGCTCGTTGGGTATGACCACATTGACGGAAACTCACAATGGAAGTATCAGGGACATTTCCTTGTGCTGAATTCCTGGGCGGATCGTAAAGCTACTTCCCCTTTGGGACGCGGTGTATGCACTCTGCCGTTTGTCACCCTACTTACGGAGGGTGTCGAAGCTTATGCGATCCGATTGCGCTCATAGAAGGGTAGGAGGTCGAAAACAGAGGAACAGCCCGTTCAGTTTCCTTTGAGCCTGGAGCGATTGATTGAATCACTGTACCGGCTCGCCGGGGAGAACATGACGACCTCGTGACTCGACCCTCCGGGGTCTGATTCCAGTGGTTGAGATAAACGTCGCGAATGGAGCCAGCCCCGACGACCCCGCGTCGCGCTGCACCACGGCTCTTCGGTCCACCGTCGGTCTACTCGGGATTCCTTCGAGTAGATGGGTTCTGCAATCACTGGACTTGGGGGCCGCGCTGGTCTGTCACCATCGGACTGTGCCAAGAAAGGTATTTCCTGCTTGGACCATGCCTATGACTCCCAGCATCGCACTTCGAACCTTGCCCCAGCGGCCTTGCAAACACTGGGCACTTTCATTTAATATTTATTAAACATTACTGTGCTAAACGATCTCCGGAGCCGGGTGTCGTAGGTTCGACCCCTACCGGGCGCGCCATTTTTTTCATGGGGTTTTTGAGAAAACCCCGGGCCAGCGCATCCACGCCTTCGGTCCACCCCCGGTCTACCCGCGAGACGGCGGCATCCACTTACCCCACCGCACGCCTCGGCCACCCGCGCGAACACCCACGTTTCGCAGCTCACGTGTTCAGGCGTTGACGAAGAAGGATCCTCCGCACCCTACCGTTCAGTGGTTCACGGCAACACAAGCGCTCCCTGGGCTTCTGTGCGCACTTTGAGAGCACTCTTGCGTGTCCTCCGCTCGCCGCACTCGCACTGCCAGGACAGGCGCGAGATCGTATTTCTAAGGTTCAGCTCTAAACGAACGAAATTCATCGTCAGAATCATCATTGCACATCATCGATTATTTTTCTGAAGGGGGCAGTCACCATTGTTGCCCAGGAAGAGTCTATATACTTAAACTGCGGGCTGACAGATTGATGGCATTGACCGGGAGTGCGGCGTGGTGAAACCGAACGGCTACAAGGGCTTACCAGCCTTTTCCTACTCTGTGTTACTGGTTTGCCTTTGCATTTTGTACGGGTCGGCCCACGCCGAGAAAGCCCTGAACTTCAGCCGGGAAGTGCAGCCCATAATTGCGGAGCACTGCTTCACCTGTCATGGTCCCGATGAATCCAAGCGAAAGAAAGGCCTGAGCTTCCACGAACAAGGGGGACTTCTGGGCAAGACCGCCGATGGTGTGGACCTCATCGTCCCGGGCAATGCCGAGGCCAGCCTCTTCTTTCAACGCATCAACCACGCTGACCCTGAGATGCGCATGCCCCCGTCCGATGTGAAGCTGCGGATGACCCCCACCCAAATCGACATCGTCAAGAGGTGGATTGAACAAGGCGCCAAGTGGGAACAGCACTGGGCTTTTGTCCCGCCCGCCTGGCCCACCTTGCCGGAGGTTTCTGAAGCGTCCTGGTGCCGCAATGAGATCGACAGCTTCATCCTCCAGCGCATCAACGAAGCTGGCTTGACGCCAAACCTCGAAGCCTCCCGGGAAACCCTGATTCGCCGCCTTTCGCTGGATCTCACCGGTCTGCCCCCCGCGCCGGAAGAGGTGGATGCCTTCCTCGCCGATACCCGGCCCGATGCCTATGAACAGCTCGTGGACCGACTGCTCGCCTCCCCGCACTATGGCGAGAACATGGCCTTCGCCTGGCTCAATGCCGCACGCTACGCTGATACCCACGGCTATCAGCGTGACACCAAGCGCTACATGTGGGCCTGGCGCGACTGGGTAATCAAAGCCTTCAACGACAACATGCCCTTTGACCAGTTCACCATTGAACAGCTCGCGGGCGACCTGCTGCCCAATCCCACTCTCGCACAAAAGATTGCCACCGGATTCAATCGCAATCACCGCATCAACGGCGAAGGGGGCATCATCCCCGAAGAATATGCCGTCGAGTATGTCGTCGACCGCGTGGCAACCACCTCAGAGACCTGGATGGGCCTCACCATGGGCTGCGCCAAATGCCACGACCATAAGTTCGATCCAATCTCGCAGAAGGATTTCTTCCGGCTTTACGACTTCTTCAACCGTGTTCCCGAAGAAGGAAAAGGGCGGGAACAAGGCAACGACGTGCCCGTAGTTGCTGTCCTTTCTCCAGAAGAGGAAGCTCGGCAGATGCGCCTGCAAGATCGGGCCGGTGATATAACCCGCGCGCTCGACGGCCCGGACGAAAGACTGGACACAGCGCAACAGCAATGGGAACAAGGCTGGTCAGAACAGTTTGCCGCGCTCGATTGGAAGACCATCCTGCCGGATCAGGTCGTGGCGCAGCATGGCTCCACGCTCACCCTTCAGGACGATGGCGCCTTGCTGGTCTCCGGCGAGAATCCCGCGCAGGAATCCTATACTCTCTCCTTCGTCGTATCGCGCCCGGTCGCCGCTTTCCGCCTCGAAGTTCTCACAGACCCCAGCCTTCCGGAACAGGGCCCCGGCCGCGCCCCCAATGGCAATACCGTGCTCACCGACTTTCAGGTCGTGCGCACACCGACTGACCCAACCCTTCCCCCGGAAACGCTCCCCCTCGTCGAGGCCCTGGCAGATTATTCTCAAGACAATGGCGAGTACCTCATATCGAATGCCATCGACGGCGACAGTGACCTGACCGGCTGGGCGACCGGTTCCCCGGTGCGGAGAGAAAACCGCACTGCCTATTTCATCCTCGCCCCCTCCGTGAGCGTTCTCCCTGGAGACAAGCTTACCCTCACCCTCAAACACACCTCGCCCCACCCGCAGCACAGCTACGGCCGCTTCCGTCTGGCGGAATCCCCCTCCCGGCAGCCCGCCCAGTGGGCACGCCCCACTTTTGGCCCATGGCATTACGTCGGCCCCATCAAGGCCGAAGCCGCCGCAGACGCCATTCTGGAGAAGCGCTTTGATCCGGAAGATGGGTACCAGCCAGACCAAACCTACACCAAGGCTGAACTTAAATGGGAAGACAAGCCCGAGTGGGTAGACGGTGAAGTCATTCCCCTCTCCCGCCGCCTGAACACCGCACAATACCTCCACAGGAAGGTGATCCTCCCCATCCCCATGGAGCTGCGCCTTTCCCTGGGCAGCGGCGATGGCATCAAGGTTTGGATTGACGGCAATCTCCAATTGACCAACAACGCCACGCGCGAAGCCGCCCCCGGTCAGGACACCGTGGCCGTCTACCTTCCGGAAGGTGAACACAACCTGCTCATCAAGATTAGCAATGGTGCCGGAGACTGCGGGTTCTACTTCAAGCCTGTCCACAATGGCGGCCAGGACCTCTTCGCCTTCATGCACGAAGTCACTCAGCCGGTCGCCTCACGCGATGCCGCAGTCTCCCAGAAGCTGAAGACCCTTTTCCGGGCGCAGGACGAGAAATGGATTACGAAGAAAGAACGCCTCGCCCGCCTCGCCAAAGACCTTAAGAAGCTGGAAGAAGGCAAGACCACTACCATGGTCATGGAAGACATGCCAACCCCGCGCGAAACTTATTTGCTCAAGCGCGGCGACTACACCAGCCCCGACAAGTCCGAACAGCTCCACGCTGACGTGCCCCCCATTCTCGGGGCCATGTCTCCCGACCTCCCCAAAAACCGCCTCGGACTCGCGAAGTGGCTCTGCGCACCAGAACATCCCCTCACCGCCAGGGTGCAGGTGAACCTCTATTGGCAGCACTACTTCGGCCGCGGCATTGTTAAGACCAGCGAAGATTTCGGAACCCAGGGCACGCCCCCAACGCACCCGGAGCTTCTCGACTGGCTCGCGCTCACCTTCATCCAGTCCGGCTGGGACATCAAGGCCATGCACAAGCTGCTCGTGACCAGCGCAACCTACCGCCAGAGTTCCGTTCGCTCGCCACAGGCCGCCGAGCTCGACCCGCAAAACCTCTGGCTGGCGCGCGCCCCGCGTCTTCGCCTTCCTGCTCAGGCCCTGCGAGACCAGGCCCTCGCCGCCAGCGGTCTGTTAAACGCGGAGATAGGTGGTCCCTCGGTCTACCCCTACCAGCCTGAAGGCATGTGGTCCTCCCTCACCTTCCTCGACAAGGGCGAGTACGACACCAACTTCTACGAACAGGACACCGGTAACAAGCTCTACCGGCGCGGACTATATACCTACTGGAAGCGCACCATTCCGCCACCCCGCATGCAGATCTTCAACGGCCCCGACCGCGAGCGCTGCACCTTGCGCACCGAAATCACCAACACCCCCTTGCAGGCCATGGCCCTGCTCAATGATCCCACGTTTGTGGAGGCGGCCCGTCATCTGGCGCAACGCATGCTGCGCGAGGCCGGCACCGACACCACTGCACGCATCGAGCACGGTTACAAGCTCCTCCTCGCGTCCGCACCGGGGACCGCGCACCAGGAGATTCTCGCCAAGGGACTCGCTGCGTATCAGGAACATTTCGCCGCACATCAGGAAGACGCCCTCTCTCTGCTGTCCGTGGGCGATGCTGAGCCGGACACCTCCTTGAACCCCAGCGAATTCGCCGCATACACCATGCTCGCTTCCGTCATGCTCAACATGGACGAAGCGATTACCAGGGATTAGACCGATGGACCCACGTCTGGAACAAAAGCTCCACATCAACCGCAGGCAGTTCTTTGGCCGCTGCGCCACGGGTATCGGTGCCGCCGCGCTCACCTCCCTGCTCAACCCCGACGCCTTCGCGGCCCAGCCCGGCGAGGCCCTGCGCAGTCAGATGCCCCACTTCGCCCCAAAGGCGAAGCGCGTCATCTACCTGTTCCAGTCTGGCGCCCCCTCGCAGCTTGACCTCTTCGACTACAAACCGCAGATGACCAAATTCTTCGACGTCGACCTGCCCGACTCCATCCGCATGGGGCAACGCCTCACCGGGATGACTTCCGGCCAGGCGCGCTTCCCCATTGCACCGACCATCTTCAAGTTCAAGCAACACGGCAACAGCGGCGCCTGGGTTTCCGAACTGCTCCCCCACATCAGCGGTATCGCCGATGACCTTTGCTTCATCAAGACCATGAACACCGAGGCCATCAATCACGACCCCGCCATGACTTTCTTCCAGACCGGCTTCCAGATTGCCGGACGCCCCAGCATGGGTTCCTGGGTCACCTACGGGCTCGGCTCCATGAACAGCGACCTGCCCGCCTTCGTCGCCCTGAGTTCTCGCGGCAGTGGCCGCCCCAGTTGCCAGCCCCTCTACGAACGTCTCTGGGGCTCCGGGTTCCTTCCCACGGTTTACCAGGGCGTAAAGTTGCGTGGCGAAGGTGACCCCGTGCTCTATCTCGCCGACCCGCCCGGCGTCGACAAATCTATTCGCCGTAAAATGCTCGACGATGTCGCCGCCCTGAACAGCACCACACACGCCGAATACCAGGACCCCGAAATCATAACACGCATCCAGCAATACGAGCTTGCCTACCGTATGCAAACCTCGGTGCCCGAGCTTACCGATCTCACCAACGAGCCCGAGAGCACTGTCGCCATGTACGGGCCGGAAGCTCGCATCCGCGGCACCTACGCCTCCAACTGTCTACTCGCCCGCAGGCTGGCCGAGCGAGGCGTGCGCTTCATCCAGTTGTATCACATGGGATGGGACCAGCACGGTGAACTCCCCGCGCAGTTGCCCGGACAATGCCGAGACACCGATCAGCCCAGTGCCGCCCTCATTCAGGATCTCAAGCAGCGCGGCATGCTCGACGACACCCTCGTCATCTGGGGCGGAGAATTCGGGCGCACCATTTACAGTCAGGGAAGGCTCACCCCCACCGACTACGGGCGCGATCACCATCCCAAGAACTTCACGATCTTCATGGCAGGCGGCGGAATCAAGCCGGGGATGACCTACGGGGAGACCGACGACTTTTCATACAACGTCGTGGAGAAGCCCTTTCCAGTGCACGATCTGCAGGCGACAATTCTTAATCAGCTGGGTCTCGACCACGAGCGACTGACCTATAAATTCCAAGGGCGCGACTACCGCCTGACGGATGTACATGGAAATGTTGTCAAAGACATACTTGCGTGATCAGCACATGGCGGAGTTGAAGCGTGATTCGTAGTCATGTCTCCGCGCCCTAATCCGCTGCCCCTACAAGTAATGGTTCGCGAGTGAATCATGCGGCTTGGCTTCATTCGTAGCTGCAGCAGACAAACGTCTGCTGCAGTTTTTTCGATCAAGCGCATCTGCGCCAGCTTATTGGGAGGGAGCGGTGTCGCCGCGCATGGAGGAAGTAGGCGTTCACGCGCACGCCCAGTCCAGTTTCGGTTCCCACTTCTCGATGAGCTTTGGCACGAGTTCGTGTAGCAGGGCTTTGTGCCAGGCATGGAGTACCTTGGCGCGCGTTGCAGCATCACTGCCGGGGCGGACCGTGAGCGTCAGCTTCTTGTGGTCGAGCTTCACGTGCGGCTTCACGTCCTCGTAGCGGATCGTCAACAGGCGCTGGCGTCCCCACACGTGGTGGGTCTCGCGCTCCACGAACTGTCGCGGCGTCTCGCGTGCCTGTTGCTTCAGTTGCTCCTGCTGCTTGCGGATCCAGTGCAGCTTGCTGATGGCGTAGGCGCGCGCCACCTCCATGCGTGTCGCGGTCGGAGCGACTAGCGTCACCCCCCCATCGGGCGGATGCACGGTAAGGTGGACGTGCTTGATGTTCTTGCGCGTCACGCTGACGGGGATGTCGCCGAGCTGGATCGTCTCCGCCATCAGTATCCGTCCTGCTCTTTCACGATGTCGAACATCGCTTGTGTGGCGACTCGGTCACGCTCCAATATGGGGGTGCCTCGACCTGTCGGATCCCGGCCGCCAGTTCTTCACCCCCGGCGCGTCTGACGGACGGCGCGCCTTCCGGCCCGCCCCACTGGAGCGCCCCGAAGACACCGCACCGCATAGTGACCGACCCAGCCCAGGTCGCGGTCGTCACGCACCGGCAGGTGAAGCTGCCACGCTTGGATTCTCCGAGAAAGGCCCGCCGAAGCGGCGCGCGACCCCAGCGCCTCGCCCGAGCGATTCCTGCCCGATAGTCTGCCCCTTTGCGCCGAAGACTCCCGACATCCACGTGCCCGAACTCGTCGAGTTAGTTCTTCTGGCAGTCAGATAAATGACTTGCGAGGGACAAGCTATTTTCTGAAGATCTCGATCAAGTTCCCGCGCAATAGCCATCCTCGCTATCTTCAAGACAACGGTAGTAGCCACGCATGTTGTAGAACTGGATACCACGCAGCAGTTCGGAGAGGCTGATATTCCAGTCTGCCAAGCCGCCTTGGTAGTCCGATCCGTGGGGCTGGCAAGCCGTGGCGCTCATCCAGCGCGGCGAATTGGGCAAGGTCTCGCGGGTGCGGGTGAAGCCCTTGTGGGACGGTTTGCCTTCTTCCTCTATCCGCCGGACCTGTTGCAGATGAACGAAGAGGACCGGATTCGTGTCGCCATGCACATCAATGGTGATGACGCCCCGAGCCGCATCCTGTGAAACCTTGCCTAGCTATCCCTTCAGGGATCCGCGACGAACCTCGCTGACAATCAGGCCCAAGGTCGTCAGGTGCAGGGCCGCAACGACAAGGTTGCTGATCACCACCGGATTTGTAAAGCTACCCACAGTGAATGGTGTGGTCAACTTGTAGAGCACCTGAAGCAGCAGCAAAGGTGCGACGAGCATCGGCTCCCGCTTGAACAGTAGGCCCGTCGAGACGACGAGTATTGCCCCGTACACGGACAGGAGGATGCCTCTCGCGGGGCTGGCGGAACCCAACACGTCTGCAACCAATGAAGCTTCCAAGAGCAGTGCGCCACAGACGGGGATGAGCACCGCCACATTGGCGATCAGAGAGGCGAGAATCATCTTCTTCATTCGGGCAGCTCCATAGGCATGACGTTGTTTCCGCAGGATACAACGTCATTATAGAGAATATAAAACCCGTCAAGAATCAGGACCCACTCCAAGCCAGTAGCAAGCTTTGCACCGGAACTCCGTGGGTTGACCGTATCTGTGGACGCACAGCACCCTCGAAACTGGCTTCGCCAAGAGTACTCTTGGGGAATGTAATCATTGGCACGAAACTTGCTTAGATCTCGAAAGCCGTTGACGGGGTAACCTGTCCGAGAGTTCGAATCTCTCCCTCTCCGCCATTATTCTTCCATGCCGGCTGCCGCGTCCACCACCGCGCGCGCAGCCCAAGTCCAGTAATTCCAGAAGGTATGGACGGCTCAGGCACCCCGGCATACCACGCCGAATCCCCGGACGCGTCGGCAGTTTTTTCCACAAGCATCGGCGGCGCAGAACCCTCGGGATAAGCGGGAACACCCTGGGAACCCCGTAAATGGCAATTTCAACGCTTGCTGGCCGGGTGAAGTTCTTACTTCGGATCAGACGGTTAAGGATCCGCGAACCGAGGGGTGCGCCACTTATCACATGCTCACTCTCTAATCGCTTCCTCTTGCTGCTCGCTCAAAAATTTGGTGGCATCGTTCTAGTGGTGGGTTGATTCATTCTTGTGTAGAATTCGCCAAGCAGTGCAGAGCAGCACAGCTTTGGGAGGGGTGGAAGCGCTTGGAGAGTTCAACTACGCTGTTTGTGTGCGCTTCGGTGGCGTTCAGTAGGCAAGACGTCTTGACTGCGGCGGACGCGTGGGGCAAGCTTGGCGGAGTGCGCGATGACGCGTGCCTGCGGCTGGCGTGTCTGCATGCCGCGCGGGATGCCGGGCTGTCTTGCGGCGAAGATGAGTTGCAGACTGCTTCAGAGGCTTTCCGCCGCGCGCACGGACTGCGCAACGGAGACTTGACGCGTGCATGGATGGCGCGCTGGCAGGTGTCGGTGGTAGAGTTTGGGGATTACCTTGAACGGGAGGAGTTGCTGCGACACTACCGCGGCCGGCTGGCGGAAACCCTGCGAAGCGATCTTGTGGATGCCGCTGCGCTGGATGAAGTCCTCTGGCCGGATGCCGTCTTCACCGGGAACGCGGAGCGCTGGTGCGAAGCGCTTGCCGCACGGACCACCGCAGCCGCAGCACTGGGCGATACGTCGGCCCTTTTTGCCCCCTGGCCGGAACGCCTGAAATTGCTTGATGCGGCTCTGCAACATTTTGCCTCCCGTGCAGCCACGCCGGAAGCCACCCAGGCCGCCCTTGAATCGCACTGGCGAGATTACTTGGTATTCGATTGTGAGTTCGGACACTTTGCCACCGTGGAATCGGCACTTGAAGCGCGGCTGTGTGTGGAGGAAGATGGGGCGGAGCTGGCGTCGGTGTGTGCCGAAGCGGGCGGACGCCACCATCGCGCGCGGGTATTGCATGTGGACCTGCCTGCACCGTTGCGCGCAGCGGCGCTGTCGTGCGCACCCGGTGCGATAATCCCCCCGATGGAGCTGTCGGGCGAGCATGTGTTGTGCCGGGTACTTGCCAAGGATTCCCCCGACCTGAATGATGCTGACACCCGGGTGCGGGTGCAGGACAATCTGCTTGCCGAAGCACTTCGCCCACTGATGACGCAGCAAGTCGCCTGGCCAGGTGAGGATGCTCGATGACGAATGACCCGTATGATCTCCTCAATGGACTCCAGTTGCTGGAGTTCTTTCCACCCGAGGCGCGGGTACGTGTGGCAGCCTGCTGCCGCGAGGAACGCTACGAGTTTGGCGATGTGATTGTGCAGGAGGGGGCGCCGGGCGATGCCTACTTCATCCTCGCCGAAGGACGCGCGAGGGTATACAAGCGCGGCGATGATGGGCAGGAAATCCCACTGAATGTGTTGCGCCCCGGTGATGAGTTCGGCGAGATGGCCCTGATAGAAGAAGGAGTCCGGACTGCAAGCGTACGATGCAGTTCCTCCGTGCGTCTATTCCGTCTGGACCGCGCCGACTTCCACCGTATCCTTTCAGATTCTCCCGAGCTGTTGCAGTGCCTGCAGCTGCGCCTGCGCCGTCGAAAGATTCACAACTTCCTGCGACAGACCCCAGCCTTTGGCGCCCTACCAGCCCCGGTATTGCAAGAATTCCTTGAACTCCTCATGCCGATGTCGTACGCCCAGAACACGACTGTGCTCAAGGAAGGTGAAGTCTCCGACGAGTTCTACATCATCGAAGAAGGGCGCGTGCGCATCTTCGTGCAGGCCGATAGCAAGACCCGGAATGTCGCCTATCGCCGTGCAGGCGATTACTTTGGCGAGATATCCGCCATCCGTGGCACGCCACGCACCGCCACCGTGCAGTGTGCCACGGCATGCCGACTCCTGTGTATGAAGCGCGATGCCCTGTTAGGCCTGATGGAGACCCATCCAGAATTCCAGCGTGCCGTGGAAGAACGCATGGCGGCGTATGACTATCGCACCGAAGCCAAGGTGCCGGTGGATTTTTCGCAGGAGATGTTACCGGTTTCTGCCTTGGCGGAACAGGTCAATATTGACGCCGCTGACGGTGCCCCTGTGGCAAAGGCGCAGCGTGGCCGCCCACATCGCTCCGGCTGGGGAAGGCGTGTCCCCTTCGTTCGCCAGATAGACGAGATGGACTGTGGGGCCGCGTCGCTCGCCATGATTTGCCGCTACTTCGGACGGCGCGTCAGCCTGCCGCGCATACGTCAGCTTGCGCACACGGCGCTGGATGGCACCAGCCTTCGCTCCATACTTGGGGCCGCTTCCGAACTGGGGCTTGCGGCACGCGCTATCAAAGCCACTGCCGACGATCTCGACGCGATTACTTTGCCAGCCATTCTCCACTGGGAAGGCAACCACTGGATCGTTGCCGAACGCGTGACCCGGCGGTATGTGGATATCGTTGACCCGGCGTCGGGGTCGCGGCGTGTGCCGCGCAAGGAGTTCCTGGAAAAGTGGAGCGGCTACGCGGCGCTTTTCGAGTACACTCAGGCCTTCGATGGCGCACCTGAGAGCAGCGGCACATGGGGATGGGCGCTTCAATTCGTCAAGCCCTTCCGCCTTACGCTGGTGCAGATTCTCCTGCTGGCAGTCATCACGAGCGGCTTTCAGCTGCTGCTGCCTGTATTCACGCAAATCATCGTGGACCGCGTGGTGGTCGAGCGAGACATCGAGACGCTTAACATTCTTATCGGCGCGCTGGTGGCTGCCTTGGGCTTCATGCTTTCCGCCAACCTGCTCCAGCGATTCATGCTCAGTTTTGCAGCCGTGCACATTGACGCTGCCATTCTCGATCATCTCACCCGAAGTATGCTCGCGCTGCCGATGAGCTACTTCAACAGCCGCCGCATCGGCGATATCCAGCGTCGCCTTGCAGGTGCGCGGCAGGTGCGCGAGTTCATTGTTCATAGCGGGTTGATGGGCCTGCTTGCCGCAGTGCAGATTACCGCCTATCTCGGGCTGATGGCCATCTATAGCATCACCCTTTTGGGTGTGTTCGCGATAACGGTGCCCTGTTACGTCGGCTTGATGTACTTCTCAAGACACCTGCTGCGTCCCCTTTTCGACCGAATCGAGGAGAGCCAGGGCCGATACCAGTCGCATCAGGTCGATGCCATACGGGGTATTGAGGCGGTCAAGGCAAGCGCGGGAGAGCAGCAGTTCCGCGACCGCATGTTGAGCCAGTTTCTCGGCCTCGCGCGCACACAGTTCAAGAGCAATTTCACCATCATGTTTTACGAGAGCGCGGTGCAGGCCGTGGGCTTCCTCTCGACGATCCTCTTCCTGTGGGCCGGCGCGCACATGGTGCTGCGTGGGGAGATCACCATTGGCGGATTCGTCGCGTTCAATGCGCTTGTCGCCATGGCCTACACCCCCATACTCACCGTGCTCGGCCTCTGGGATGAGTTCCAGATGTCCGACGTATTGATGAATCGGCTCAACGATATCTTCGAGTTCGAACCCGAGCAGGGCCGCAATCATCGGTTGCAACCGGTGCACAGCCTCGAAGGCCACATTCAGTTCCGCAACATATCCTTTCGCTATGGCGGCCCGGGCAGCCCCGCTATTCTGGATCGCATCACGCTCGACATACCGGCAGGCAAGACCACGGCCATCGTGGGCCGCAGTGGCTCGGGCAAGACGACGCTCATCAAGCTCATGGGGGGGCTGCTGGAACCCACGGAAGGCACGGTCCTCTTCGACGGCGTCGACATGACCACCCTGAACTATCGCGACCTGCGCCGTCACATTGGCTCCGTGCTGCAAGACAACTACGTGTTTGATGCCAACATACTCGACAACATTGCACTGGGCGATCCTGAACCGGACGTGCAGCGCGCAGCATGGGCGGCGCAGATTGCGAATGCCCACGACTTCATCGTCCGCTTTCCGCTGGGCTACGACACCCGCATCGGTGAAACGGGCATCGCACTTTCCGGCGGACAGAAGCAGCGCATCGCCATTGCCCGCGCGATTTACAACAATCCCCCCGTGCTCATATTCGACGAGGCAACCAGCGCGCTCGACAGCGAGTCCGAACGCGCCATTCAGGATAACCTGGGCCAGATTCTCGCGAATCGTACCGCCGTGGTGATTGCGCACCGCCTCAGCACCATACGGAACGCCGACAACATCGTTGTGCTGGAGAAGGGGGCTGTCGTCGAGAGCGGCACGCACGAGGCGCTGCTGGAACGCAAAGGCCTCTACTACTACCTGCACAGCCAGCAGATGGGAATCTAGCCCATGACTACCCGCACCGACCACCTGGAACAGGGCAAGCTGGGACAGGTCACCGAACTCTTCCCCTACCGCATGCCCTTTGCCGTCGCTGGCGGCATTGCGTCATTCCTCATCGCATTCTGCGCCATAGCTTTTGTAGCCTCGCTCGTGGTCAAGGTGCCTGAGACCGTGCAGGCGCCCTTTATTCTCCTGCCCATGGGTGGAGCCGACCCCGTGCAGTCCCCCTTCGACGGCGTAATCGAAGCGGTCCACGCGAAGGCGGCGGGCGAAGTGGTGGCGGGGGAATTGCTGTTCACCATTCGCGCGCCCAGCATCCAACAACTCGCGGGAGAGCGCCGCACGCTGGAAAGCGACCTCGCCGCCGTGGCACAGCGACGCGACGCTGCGAACGAGAGTCACGCCGTCGCGCGCCGATTGCAGGAAGCGGAAATCACCCAGCGCACGGAAGAGGTCGCCTTCCGCAAGAAGTACATGGAAGTCTACGGCGAAGTGCGCGAGCGCATCGAAGCCCTCGCGAAGAAGGGACTGGCTCCCACCATTGAACTGCTGAACCAACAGCTCGGCCAGGCGGAAGCGGAACGCGACTTGGCGCTTGCCTCAGAGCAGGGAAAGTCTGCCCGGCTTGCCTTGGAGCGCATTGAGGCTGAACACGCCCACGCATTAGAGAAGCTCGATCAGGAGGAGGCGCGCTTGAAGGTGCAGATTGCGGATCTCGACACCCGCCTGCGAAACACCTCCAGCGATCTCGTGGAAGTGCGTGCGCCCACGGCGGGCATGCTCTTGTCGGTCGCGCGCCGTCGTCCGGGAGATGTGGTGTCCGTGGGGCAGGAACTCTGCCAGCTCGCCCCGCAAGGCGCCACGCTCCGTGCGAAAGTACTGCTGCCCGAACGTTCCATGGCCCGGCTCCGCGAAGGCCAGACAACGCGACTCCTCTTCGAGGCGTTTCCCTATCAGCGCTATGGCGTGGTGGAAGGCAAGGTGGATTGGATTAGCCCAGCCCCCCTGCATGCCAAGGAAGAGGACGAGGGATTCGTGGCGCAGGTGACGCTTCAAGCGCAGAACATCGGTGAAGGCGCCAGTGCGCGGCCCTTACGCGCTGGCATGGGCGGAGAGGCGCGCATCAGCACCGGGCGCCGCACCCTGATCGAATACGCCTTCGAGCCCTTGCGTGGACTGCGAGAAAACATGCGCGGCGACAACGCACCTGCTCAGTGAGCTGGGGCAGTCACTGCGGACGGACATCCCTTGTCACTGGCAGCGGCGAACGCGGTGAAGATAAAAAACCGCAGCAGACGCTTGTCTGCTGCAGCTATGCCCCTTCCCCAAGGGTGATCCTTAATCCCCGCAGGGAGTCAGATCCTATTCGAAGCTATCAAGAACTGTCAGGTTTAAGTGGTCGCCTGAAAGCGAACCGCCATCAAAACTTTCCGTGTGATTCCTTGGAAATCTTCGGCGTGATCTTGGGCAAAGCAACCGTTTCGCCCCCACCCTTCACCTGCTCCAGCGCATCCGCATCCAGATTCACATCTTTGTTGATATCGATAGCCATCGTTCTCATCTCCGTCTTTCGCTCGTGATTGCGAACTTTGAGTCTATCCAATCAGCCCTTCTTCGCGACAGCCAGATCGTAGGTGGCAGTGGTTTGGTTTGCCCTTGCCGGAAACCACAGCCCCGCCCCCCTTTACCTGCTCCAGCGCATCCGCATCAAGATTCACGTCTTTGTTGATATCGATAGCCATTGTTCTCGTCTCCGTTTTGTTTTGATTAGGAGTCCTGTTCTGGAGGTCCGTCGCTCACGGCGGTCACCGCCTATAATTCTGGCATGTAATTAAGAGGACGTCGTGTTCAGTCTCGCTCGGACATTACTTCTTGACGATGGGTGCGCCCCCCGGCGGTGCCGTTAGGGTGTCGCTGGTCGTCGTTGCCGCCTCGCGCACTTTCTGCACCGCCGGCAGCAGCAATGCGCCGCCCTTCACCTGTTCCAAATCTTCCGCACCCAGGTTCTGGTCATTGTTGATATCGATGTTTGCCATGTTGATTCTCCTCGGAGGAACTAAGTCCCCGCTGTAATGCCGCCTCTCTCAAGCGGCTTTGTTCTACTTTGTCGTCCGCTGCGTTTCGCGAGCTTGTCTTGTCAAAGCAATAGCCGTGCCAAGTTGCGATTCTCAACATAAGCTATTTCAAAGAAAGTGTTTACAGAGAAAGTGGGAACGGCGCGAATCTGCAGGTCAGCAGCATTTTCTCAAGATGGTCTCGATTTGCAGAACTCAAGTCCAGAAACGAGACTACTCTAATCCGAACTGAGTGAGCTTACGGTCGAGCGTGGACCGGCTGACCCCCAAGGCCTTGGCGGTCTGGCGCTTGTTGTTGTCGAGCGCGCGAAGGGTCGCCTCGATATGCCGCTTCTCTGCTTCGGCGAGCGTGCCTGCGGGGGCGGCAGCAGTAGTAGTAGCCGCGGGCACGGGGCCATCAGCCTCGAACTCGTCGAGTATAAGGTGCTCCAGTGCGATGGTATCTTCTTCGGCAAGGGCCACGGCCACACGAATCACCTGCTTCAGTTCACGCAGATTGCCGGGCCAGGCGTGCGCGAGCAGACGCTCGAGCGCCGCAGCCTCAATACCGGTGAGCGTCTTGCCCATGGCATCAGCTGACTGGCGAATCTCGCGACGGATGAGTCGCGGCAGATCTTTGCGGCGCTCGCGCAATGGCGGCACGACGATGGTGATACCCTTGATTCGGTAGAAGAGATCGCGACGGAATTGACGGCTCTCGACGAACTCGCGAATAGGGTGGCAGGTGGCGGTCACCAGACGGACATCCGCGCGCAACAGACCCTCGCCGCCCAGGCGTTCGAACTCGCCCTCTTCCACCGCGCGTAGAATCTTCGCCTGTCCAGCGAGGGTCAGGTCGGCAATCTCGTCGAAGAAGAGCGTGCCGTTGTGGGCCAGCTCAAACTTACCCTTTACCTGCCGATCGGCCCCCGTGAAGGCGCCCTTCTCGTGTCCGAAGAGTTGGCTGTCGAGCAACGTGTCGCTGAGCGCTGCTGCATTGAAGGAAACGAAGGGGCCCTCACGACGCGCGGAAGACTGGTGAATCGCCTGTGCAATCACCGTCTTGCCCGTGCCGGATTCTCCAAGCACCATCACCGGCAGGTCAGTGCGTGCGGCAAGCTCTGCAAGACGCAGGCAACGAAGCATCGCGTCGTCTGCACTGACGTAATCCGCCAATGTGGCCCCCCTGCCCGCCGGAGCTTTCACACGCTGTGTGGTCTCACGGTGCGGCGGCGATGACTTCATCGTGCTCACGCTGTGCCCCCGTCGTCGACGGGCTGCAGCACACGAAAGTCACACAGTTTTCGCACCAGCGCCGAAGTTACGCTAATGCCGGTGCGCTCCTTGATGTCCACCAGTATGGTTTCCGTTTCTCGTCCATCAAAGTACACCAGGAGTGGCAGCAACGCAGAGGGCACTTGAAAGGTCTCCATGCTGCCCGGGGCCTGAATGACCGTGGCGCGCTCTCCGGGACTTATCACCTGATACGTGGCAGTGCGCACCCTTGCTGGTACCACGGTGGTCGTGGCTGCAGCAAAGCGCGACTGCGATTCACGCGCACGCATGCGCGCTTTGATGCCAGCGATTGCCAAGGCATCGTCCCAGTCCAAGGCTTCCACCAGCTCGGACGTGGCCCGGTAGAACGCTTCGCGGGAGCCCTTCCACCAGCGCCACGCGTCTGCATCGGCGGGAAGTTCGAAGTTGTGGGGATCTCCCACGGGAAGACTACCGAGCAAAGGGCCTGCTTCCGGAATCACTTCTACCGCTGCCCACCACGCAAGCGAAGATTCCATATCAATCAGCAGGTTTCGAAAAGACTGCCAGAAAATATTCCCGGTCTGGCCACGCACATGCTTGCAGAAATAGGAGGTGCAAACCGCATTCCGATGTTGCCAGATTCCGCAGCGCGGCCCCTCCGGCGCCTCTGCCTCAATGGCATAGGGACACAACAGGCCCGGGTCCTTGCCGAAGCTCTCCGTCGATGTGGCGGAATACAGAACGGAATAGTGTGTGCCGGGAAAGACGCCTAGCGGATTGGCCTTTCCCTCGCCGCTTCCCGCAGCGATGAATCCGCGCAACCGTGCCGCGCCAGGATTATCCCCATCAATTGCCCGGCCCACCAGATAATTCGGCAGCTTGGGGAAGTAGGTGCAGCATTTCAGCGATCGCTGATAGTAACCCACGCCGTCATGCTGCTCTTCTTTCGGAACACACATGGCGCAGTCGGAACAGGTGGCCACCCGCTCGCGCGGAATGGGAGCAGACAGCAGCGAGATTGCCCACTTCTGGTACAGCGGGGGCAGCGTCTCGGCATCAGCGGCTGCGGTATCGTCCATCGACCATCTCCGCATCGGCAGGTATCGCCGACGCCCCTTACCAAGACGGCACAACGCCGCTTCAGGTACAGGGCCACATTATTCACGAGCTGCTGTAAAGCCGCAAGGCGGCGGCTTCTGGCTGGCAGCCGATCGCGGTGTCTTACCTTGGACGCGGACGGTCAAGCCCTGACAGGCCGAAGCCGAGGCCAGGAGTGGAGGAGGCATCGGATTCCTCGCCGAAATAGAGCTTGCCGCTGGCTCCGCCGATGGTCTCGTCTTCCCAGTCCAAATCATCCAACTGGATGACCTGCTTGGCCCGCTGCTTCGGCTTCTGGTTATCTTCAGGTTGTGATGTGTTCGTCATGTTTCCGTACTCCCGCAATTCACACAAGCCGCCTTGTCGCTGCTCATGCCCGGCCGGCGGCGGTACTTTTCCCATCACTGGGCCAGTTACCCGCCGCCGGTCCGCCAACTTCAATCTCTGCCTCACTGCCCCCAGGGCCCCTGGCGATACAAGCTCGCCCCTCCCGGAAGGTATCCTCCCAGTTAGACTTTCTTGGCTACTTTCAAGTTATAGCTGCCAGCGACCGCGGCGCCCGTCGCTTCGACTTCGCCCTTGATGTCACCCAGCTTCATGTACGCCGGACCGCCCTTCACCTCCTCCAGCTGCTCCTCACCCAAATTCTCATTCTTGTCGATGTCGATATTAGCCATAGTGTTAACCTCCCGGCTGCTTCGCAGCCCTTCTTCATTGAACGTACTTGTTCCAGATCGTCGCTACTACGCTGCTTCGAAGCTGATGTACTCGCAGCCCCGACAACATGTTTAAGCAAGTCACATGCCAATATTACCAATTACCGTAAACTATTTATTCAAAGTAACTTAGCATCTTGGTGGCCGTATTCAAACCGACAAAGCGCAGACAGTATGGTATCGAATCGCGAAGGTATGGTATCGAAAGAATGCCATATAGGTAGCTAAAGCGAATCCTTGAGATGAGTCAATGCGTGATTAAGGTTTTCACGTAGGGCCAGTGCCGACTGTAAGTGGCTAACTCTCTGGCAACGACCAACTAAAATCATGACGACGAACCGGCGGCGGTAACTGTCCCATCGCTGGGCTAGGTTAACCGCCGCCGGCTCGCAACATTGTTAGCTCTGCCTTACTCTGCCCCCCCTGGCGATACAAGCTCGCCCCTCGCGGTAGGCATCCTCCCCGTTAAACTTTCTTGGCTGCTTTCAGGTCGTAACCAGCAACTTGCGTAGTCGTGCCAACGAAACCCTCTTTCTCGCCCTTGATGTCGCCGATCTTCGTGAAGTTGAGTCCCCCCTTCACCTGCTCCAACTCTTCTTCACCCATCTTCTCATTCTTGTCGATGTCGATATTCGCCATGGTGTTATCCTCCCGGCTGCTGTGCAGCCATTTTGATTATCGCGCAGCTTGTCCGATGCGCCTTGCTTTCAAATCTTACCCTGCTCTCTCGGCAGGATAATCTGCATATAGCAAACATCATGCCAAAATTGTTTTTTTGTCTATAACCTACTGATATTATTGTACTTACATTAAAACCGGCCTAAGGCTTTGCATTATGCCCCATCAGCTAGCACCTCAAGAAGTGCGACTATGGTCTTGAATCGATACCATAGGTATCTGCAAATCCGGACAGAGGTGACCCGTTCAGAAACATAAGCGCTGGCGTGCGATGATGATTCTGAAGATGAAGTTTGTTCGTAAAGACAGGATGACATCGTGAAGTTCAACTGGCGAGATGGAGAATCGACAACGAACCACGAAGATCCGGGAGAAACAGGGAGAGTTCCCTCGACAGGGCGCAGCTGTCCTGCGCCGACTCCTTGCTCGGCTTCGATTCTTCAGTTGTCGTCCGAAGGAACTACGCGGCCTCCCGGTAGTAGTGGGTGATGCTCCCGCCGCCAGCGGTGGTAGTTCGCCGGTCTCACGACGTGCATCAGGTCGGACACCTCGTGGTCGAGCAGGGCTCCTATCCTGAGCAGTTCCGCACGTTCTGCCGGAGTAGGCACGATGCGCTCCGCATCCACCCGGGCGCGGAGTATCCGTATCTGCTCTCGCAAGAACTGCAGCTGGGCGTTGTGCCGCGGCTCCAGCCAGCGCATGGCCAACGAGATCAGGGCGTAGAGGAGATGCTCCATGGGCTTTCCTACCAGGTTCGGGATTCGTCGCAAGTCCCCCAGCGGCAAGGATATCCGCCTGGGCCTATGTTTCTGAACACCCCGAATCGGCGGCTCGCGAGCGGGTGGCGGCTAGAAAGCACTCGGACAGGTGACTCGGCAGCTGCCGCAGCATCCCGCGGAAGCTCTCCGGTCCCCCTCCGGTCCGTTTCCGCCGCCTCGCGAGAGGTGGCTCGCGGTCATCGGCGGGGGAGATCGCCCATCGCTCTGGTGCAAGTGGGGGATGGCGCAGAATCCTCGCCGCGCTTGGATTCTCGGAGAAGGCCCGGACCGACCGCCGCGCCCCCCGGCGCTTCGCCCGAGCGATTCCTGCTCGATAGTCTGACACTACGGGGCGAAATACACCAGCATCTACGAGCCCGCCCGCGCCGAGTTAGTTTTTCTGGCAGTCAGGAGGTCAGCGGTTCGATCCCGCTTAGCTCCACCAATTTCACACACGCGGGTTTCAGTCTGACTGAAACCCGCTTTTCGTTTGGGGCCATGGCCCCTCGCACGCGCCCACCGCAGCCCTGCACCCGAAAAGC
>JBIKMR010000262.1:0-6077 GCA_044359155.1 Candidatus Hydrogenedentales bacterium
ACACAGTGGCGCCACCAAGGCGGCAAGCATCAAGGTGCGCATCCAGCGCTGCCGCAACTGGCTCAGCACCCAAGCAGCCGCGTCAGCGCGAGTATTTCTTGTAGGCTTCATCGGATACGCCATGGCCGTGGTCCTCGAAATATTGGTACGCGTTGTAGATATGATCGGGGTGTGACATCTTTGCAAAGTCGGTCTCGCGCCAGGCACCGTCCGTGAGATCGAAGAAGCGTTCCAGGCCAATGAAGGAGTTCATTTCAACGTCCCCCTTCTTGCGCGAGTAGAAGCGAATCACCCCCCAGTCTTTTCCGAATATATAATTGGTCTTGCCAGACTGCACATCCGCGAGCCACTCATGCTCGTCCTGGTTCAGGCCCTTGTAGAACTCGTCGACAAGCGGTGTGACTTGGGACTCGAGCAGCGCCCGATTGCCTTGGATGTCGGTCCACGTATAGGCGAAATAAGCAACTAACCCAGCAAGCAGGGCAATGGTAATGGCGATGTCCCTTGGGCTGGTCTTTAGGTTGATGGCCATGTCTTTCGTCCCCTGTTCAGTGTCCCAGTTCATTGCCTTCGGGAAAGCGGGTTTCGATTGGAGGTATCTTTCCACCCCGGAAAGCCAGCTCCCCAATCCGCACCTCGAAGCGATCCTTGTCGACCAAGGCTGGGAATACCGTGCTGAATTCAGAGGTGTCTCCAACCGTCTCGCCTGTCAATGGGTTGGCGCGTGCCGACAGCATTAAGGGCTGCCATTCCTCGTCTGGGGAGAATCGCACCCCGATCTCCAGCGTTGGCATTACCAAGCGCACGGGGTGCTCGGCGTGGCCATCCAGCAGGTAGGCGGTAAGGCGGCCCGTTACGGAATCAAGAAGCAATTCGACATGGCCAACATGATCGCCGAATACAATCAATGTTCCACCATGCGGCGCGGTATGGGCGTGGCCCTGTTCCTTAATGAAGGTCTCGTAGCTGCTGCCCGTGAAATACAAGTAGGCAATGAAACTGCTAAGGCCAAGCAGTGCCACGAGGAGCAAGGGTATTTTTCTAAAGCTCATTGCACGACGGCCCAGATGGAAATTAGAGAACTGGATTATATGATAACAAGTTATCATTTTCAATAACGAAAATTATCCTGCTGACACTCTGTGCCTAGTCAAGATTACTTGTCACGCTCGATGATGTAGGTGGCAAGTGCGCGCAGGGAGGCAGCGCGCGTTGGGTCAAAGGGAGCAAGCGCATCGATGGCCTCGTCTATCGCCTCGTTGGCCAAGCGGCGGCTTTCGTCAATCCCCACCAGCACGGGGTAGGTAACTTTGTGCGACTTGGCGTCGCTGCCCACGGGCTTGCCAATGTCGGCCTCGACCCCGACGATGTCGAGTACGTCGTCTGCAATCTGAAAGGCCAGGCCGATGGCTTCGCCGTATCGGGTCAGCGCGTCGAGCTGGGCAGCGTCCGCCCCGCCGAGCATCGCGCCGGTGCGCACGGAACAGCGAATCAACGCCCCCGTCTTTGCGCGGTGGATGGCTTGCAGCCCCGCAAGGTCCACGGGGTTCTCTTCGGCTTCGAGGTCGAGTATCTGCCCGCCTGCCATGCCGTTGACGCCGGAGGCGCGGGCCACTTCCCGGATCACGTCCGTGCGGCCCGTGTCGGCCAGCACGTCGAAGGCCATGGTCATCAAGGTATCGCCCGCAAGGATCGCCGTCGCTTCGCCGAACTTCACGTGGCAGGTGGGCATACCGCGCCGCAGGTCGTCGTCGTCCATCGCAGGCAAGTCGTCGTGGATGAGGGAATAGGTGTGGATCATCTCAATGGCGCAGGCGGCAGGCAGCGCCGGGGCGTCGTCTCCACAGATCAGCTCGCACGCGCCAAAGGCCAGCGCCGGGCGCAGGCGCTTACCGCCCGCGAAGAGGCTATATGCCATGGCCTCGACCAGCAACGGCGGTGCGCCCGCCCAAGTGTTTACGATGGTGCGCAGGGCAGCCTCGACCCGCAGGGCCTTGGCTTCGAGAAAGGAGTCTGCCTCGCTCAAAACGGCAACTCGTCTTCTTCGTAGCTGGGGGCCGTGTCGCGGGTGGGCGCAGGCGCAGGCTTTGCGGCAGGGGCAGCAGCAGGTTTCGCCGCGCGCGGCTTTTCCGCAGGGGCTTCCTCGGGCGGCGCGTCCTCGTCAAAAGGCACCGCCTCCAGCGAGCCGTCCGCCTTTTTCACCAGCATCTCGATCTTCTTCTCCGCCTCGCTCAGGGCTTTCTCGCACCGGCGAGCAAGTGTCACCCCCTCCTCGAAACGCTTCAGCGAATCGTCCAGACTTAGGCCGCCCTCTTCGAGCGCCTCGACAATCTGTTCCAGCTGCTCAAGGTCGCCCTCGAAACCGGGCTTCGTGTCTGAATCTGCTTTAGGCTTGGCCATCGTGGGCCTCCTCTATGGTTGCTATCTTTGCCGTTGCGCTGCCGCGTGCGAAGCGCAGCCGCACCGAATCGCCGGGGCGCAGCGTGGCTGCGTCGCGCACGAGCACGTGCTCGGGTTCTTTCCATGTCAGCCCATAGCCCCGGCCCAATATGGCCAGCGGGCTGAGGGCGTGCAGCTTGCCCGCCGCCCCTTCCAGCCGCGCGCGCTGCACCCCGCTCAACTGCTTGCCCGAGCGCAGCAGCGAACCGCGCAGACTGGCCAGCCGTTCGTGCGCGCGCTCGACGCGCTTCGCCGGGGACACATATTTCAACGCGCGTGCGGCGTGCTCCCAACGGGTGCGGTAGTCTTGCACGCGCGAGCGCAGACTTTCCTCCAGCCGCATGTTCACCTCGTCCAGTGCCTGTCGCTGTTGGCGGAGCAGGTCTTCCGGGCGGCGAAACACAAAGCTGCCACGCGCGGAATCCAGCCGATGGCGCAGGCGTTCCGCCTTGCGGCCCAGCGCCTCGGCCAGTCGACGACGATACGCAGCCACCGCGTCGGCCAGGGCCTGCCGCTCGCGCACCACCAGCTCTGCCGC
This sequence comes from Candidatus Hydrogenedentales bacterium, assembly GCA_044359155.1. GTDB lineage: Bacteria > Hydrogenedentota > Hydrogenedentia > Hydrogenedentales > JAEUWI01 > WGMK01. The sequence goes on from JBIKMR010000262.1 coordinate 2,978, forward strand.
CGCCGAAGGTGTAGGCGCGCGCAGGTCTGCCGCGAAATCGGTGAGTGAAAAATCTATCTCGTGGCCCACGGCGCTGATGATGGGGGTCTTCGCCTCGAACACCGCCCGCACCACGGGCTCCTCGTTGAAGGGCCACAAGTCTTCCAGCGAGCCACCGCCGCGCCCGACGATCATTACGTCCACGCCCCATGCGTCCAGCGCGCGGATGCCTGCCGCAATCTCGGCTGCCGCCTCCGTGCCTTGCACGCGGGCGGGGTGGAGAATCACATGCACGTTGGCGAAGCGCCGACCCAGCACGTTGAGGATGTCGCGTATAGCTGCGCCCGTGGGCGAGGTGACTATGCCGATGCGCTTCGGCAACAGCGGCAGTGGCTTCTTGTGGGCCTCGTCAAACAGGCCCTCGTCCGACAGCTTCTTCTTCAGCTTCTCAAAGGCCAACTGAAGCGCGCCCATGCCGCGCGGCTGCATGTCGTCGATGACTATCTGGTAGTTGCCGCGCCGTTCGTAAACCGTGACCGAGCCGTGCGCCAGAATCTCCAGCCCCGCCTCGGGCGTAAAGCGCACGCGGTCCAGCTTGCCCTTGAACATCACCGCGTCGATCTGGCTGTCCGAGTCTTTCAACGTGAAATAGGCGTGGCCCGACGCGGCCAGCTTCCAGTTGGATATTTCACCGCTCACCCACACCCCCCCCACCTGCCCCTCAATCAGCGCCTTGATGCGCCGGGTGAGCTGCGATACGGACCAGATTTCTGCGGAGGGGTCGGACATGGCAGGAATTGTAACGACCCGCCCGGGGTCTCTGCGACTTGTCCCCCACCCCACACGGGAAGGTCGATCTCTTGGGGGCGGGCTTTCTACAATGGGAGGCGCTCATCTACAAGAAAGGACGAAGCAGAAATCTCACCCGAGTCAACTATCCGGAAATTCCGGATAGTTCAATGTTCCAAGTAGTGGCGACGGGCGTCTCGCCCGCCGCGTTTTTGAATATGCGATTACCGAAGGGAATTCTTCATGAGCGTCGTTATAGGACTCGATGTAGGCACCAGCGGCACAAAGGCAATTGCGATGGACGAGCGCGGGGCGCTGTTGGCCAGCGCGCTGGTGGAGTATCCGCTGCACAGCCCCAAGCCAAACTGGGCAGAGCAGGACCCGGCGGACTGGGCGCGCGCGGCGCATGAAGCGCTGGCGCAACTGGCGGCCAAGATTAACGTGGCGGAGGTGAAGGGCATCGGCCTGACCGGCCAAATGCACGGGTCGGTGTTTCTGGATGCGGACAACGAAGTAATTCGCCCCGCGCTGCTTTGGTGCGACCAGCGAACTGCGGCGCAGTGCGACGCGATCACCAGTAAGGTAGGCGCGGAGCGGCTCATCGAGATGGTGTCCAACCCCGCGCTTACGGGCTTCACCGCGCCAAAAATTCTCTGGCTGCGCGACGAGGAACCCGCGCACTATGAGCGCGTGCGCAAGGTGCTGCTGCCTAAGGACTACATCCGCTGGGTCCTCACCGGCGAATACGCCACCGACGTGTCCGACGCATCCGGCACCTTGCTGCTCGATGTGAAGAACCGTTGCTGGCACAAGGGCTTGCTCACCGAATTGGATATCGATCCCAGCTTCTTGCCCCCCACTTTCGAGGGCACCGAGGTGACCGGTACGCTGTCTGCTGCTGCCGCCGCCAAGACCGGCCTGCCCGCAGGCATTCCCGTGGTGGCGGGCGGGGGAGACCAGGCTGCGGGCGGCGTGGGCTGCGGCATTGTCAGCGGCGGCGTGGTGTCCGCATCTATGGGCACCAGCGGCGTGGTCTTCGCGTTTTCCGAGCATGTACACACCGACCCGCAAGGCCGCGTGCATACCTTCTGCCATGCCGTGCCCGGCAAGTGGCACGTGATGGGCGTGATGCTCAGCGCGGGCGGCGCGTTGCGCTGGTATCGAGACACCCTCGCGCACGAAGAAATCGCGCGCGGCAAGGCCGAGGGCAAAGACCCCTACGAGTACATCACTGCCGGCGCCGCAGAAATCCCCATTGGTAGCGAAGGCCTCACCTTCCTGCCCTACCTCACCGGCGAACGCACGCCGCACAAAGACCCCCACGCCAAGGGAGCGTTCATCGGCCTGAGCCTGCGCCACACCAAGGCCCACATGGCCCGCGCCGTGCTCGAGGGCGTGGCCTTTGGAATGCGCGACAGCGTCGAGATCATCCGGGGCATGGGCATTCCCGTGACCGAAGTGCGGGCATCGGGCGGCGGCGCGCGCAGCGCCGTGTGGAAGCAGATACTCGCAGACACCAGCCGCGCCCCCATGGTCACCATCAACGTGGACGAAGGTCCCAGCTACGGCGCGGCCATCCTCGCCAGCGTGGCGGCAGGGCTATACACCAACGTCGAGGAAGCCTGCGCCGCCATCATCCGAGAGACCGGCAGGGTAGGCCACGACGAGATCCGCGCCGCCGCTTACGACCCGTGGTTCGGGGAATTCCAGCAGGCCTACCAGGCGCTTGCGCCCCTCTATAAGCGCACCGCCGCGTTGCTGTCCTAAGCCGTGGACGACCTGCCCTTCAACGAATACAAGTCGCTCATCGAGCTGGACCCCGACGCGTGGCAGCACGCGGACCTCGAGGACGCAGAAGTTGCCGCACTGGCCAAGCGCGCCGCGACGAAGCCGGTGCGCCGTTTGGATCCGGGCGAGTTGTTGCCGCTGCTCCGGCGCGGCTTCAGCCTTCAGGTCATCTTGCCCATGGCGATGGCGAAGCTGGAGGCGGATCCCTTCCTGCGTGCCTCCACACACCCCGGCGATCTGCTGGTCGCTGCCATGGAAACCAACCCCGCCTACTGGGCCAGCAACAAAACGCTGTGGCTGGAGATGATGCTGATTCTCGGCGATGCCGCCGCGCGCGTCGAGCAGGCGCGCGAAACCCAAGAGCTGGGCGAGTACTACCCCGAGTTCGTCGGCGAAGACTTCATGGGCGCATTGCTCCACTTTCGCGGGCTGCACGCCGCTGCCCTACCGGAGTGAAAAGATTCATTACGTTGAAAAAAATAGCGGAAGCCGGTGGGGCCGACTTCCGCTTCGGAACGGACGGGAGAGTCCGTTCACGGGGAGG
>JBIKMR010000263.1:0-6064 GCA_044359155.1 Candidatus Hydrogenedentales bacterium
GACAAATAAGTTACCGAAGGAAAAATGAGTTAGTTCCCCTTCTTCCCATGCCCGAGCAGGCTTCCCCATGCGCCTGCTTAATTCAAAAAAGGTTACGCCGAATCCCCTGTATCTGTCAATGGAATTTATGACTCAGATGCAAGAAAATCTTGTACATGTAAAGTGCAAAATTCAATAAATTATTATAAAATATCAAGAATAATTAGCATTTTACGAAAGATTGGAAGGGCTGATTCAAGAAAGAATACAAATAATTGGAAGATATTGAACAAGCTCTCTGGGAGTGAGGAATGAGCAATCGCTACGGAAGGGAGCCTATCTCGGGAGAAACGGTGTGAACCGTTCCTATGTTAGGCGCTGGCTCGCGAACAGGGATATCCCAGTGAATATGCGCTGAAAGTCCGAACCATGGATTGCTTTGAAGCTCGCTGGTTCGGGCCTTCAGCCCATAATGTAAAAGGGGGCAGTTCCCAGCCGGTTGGGCTGGCCTGGTGCGGACCGTTCCCCCTAAATATTGGCAGAGATTTCTTGAGGCAGTTTCTCTTTAGATTCTGCCGAGAAGCCCAGCAGGCTGCTAAGCTGCGCTATCCCCGCTTGTGCCGGTTTCTGCGGCGGTTACCTTGATGGCGGGGCCTTGGCCGCCTTCCATGTGGATGTAGAGGGTCTGTGTGGGGTATGCGAACTCGATGCCTAGTTCGTGGAAGCGGCGGAAGAGTTCGAGGTGGATGGCCTGGTTGGTGTCCATGTAGAGCAGGTAGTCAGGCTCGGTCATGAAGTACACGCACTCGAAGATCAGGGCGAAGTCCCCGAAAGACTTGAAGTGGGCACGGTCGAATCGGACTTTTTCCTTGCTTTCCACCAACTCGCGGAGGATGACCGGAATCAGTTCGAGGTGCTCGATCCCGGTCTGGTAGGTGACGCCGATCTGGAAGAGCACGCGGCGTTCGCTCATGCGCTTGAAGTTGCGGATGCGGCTGCCAAGCAGGTCGTTGTTAGAGATGACCACCTGTTCGCCCGTAACGCTTTTCATGCGTGTGGTCTTCAGGCCGATGCTTTCGATCTCTCCAGTCTCGGTTCCTACGGTAATCACGTCACCCACCATGAAAGGCTTGTCCAGCAGTATGGCTACGCTGGAGAAGATGTCGGCAAGGATGCTTTGCAGAGCGAATGCCACAGCCACGCCACCGATGCCCAAGCCTGCCACCACACCCGATATGTTGATGCCGAAGCTGGCGAGGCAGATGAGCAGCACCACGGTCCAGATGGCGATGCGGGCGAAGAAAGACATGACCCCGTAGGCGGAGACGCTGGAGGGGTCTTCCTTCAGGCGGCGCATCTTGTGGCGGTTGACGGTGCGCTCGATCCAGTTGGTGGCATAGATGGCGCATTGCCCAAGGATTGTGAGGTAGAACACACTGATAAGCAGGGCTTGCACGCTTTCGTTTAGGGGCAAGTAGCGCAGGGCGGGCCACAATGAAAGCACCACGAGCACGAGGGTGTTGGTGCCGTTGATGAAGGTGAGGCCTACGTCTCGAAGTGTGGCATTGTCGCTTCCGGCACGCTTGGTCAGCACGCGTATCAAAAGCTTGTGCATGCGCCTGCGCACAAACAATAAGCCAAAGAGTGTGCCACCGTATGCCAGCACGGCGAATACCAGGGTAGAAACCGTGAACCCGCGTTCTTCAAACACAAAGAGCTCGTAGTTCCATACGACCAGTCCAACCTCGCGCGCGCGGTAGAACTGAGCAAGGAAGCCCTGCTCTTCCAAGCCGCGCCGCAATCCCCACTCGATGCGCCGTTGCAACTTCTCCTGACGGGTCAAGTCGTTCAGGTAATCGCGGTCGTAGCCTTCCTGTTTCGAGAGCGTCTCGATACGTTTCTGAAGCAGGGTGCGCAGATCGCCGGAGATGTCTGGGCTTGCAATACGGCGGTCGAGTTCGAGGCGCAAGGACAAGATGTTGCGCGTGCGCGATTCTGCCTGGGCCATCGCGTCACGCAGGACCTCAAGGCGCTCTGTGGTTTCCTTCAGGCGGCGGGCATAGCTACCATCGAGTGTGTTCCGGAACAGGCCCACGCGATCCTGCCAAGCGGTCTCTTCTGTGGCAAGGTTGGCAATGCGTTGCTCATGTGTCTGGATGCCACTGTTGGTGGCGTTTAGCGCCATCTCGGCATTGGCCACGCGTTCCTTCGCCAGCTCCGCAGCCTCTGGTGCGGCGGTTGCTGCGCTCTGGCGCTGCTTGTAAAGTTGCTCGTCGTCTTTCTCCCGTTGGCGATACAATCCGCTCAACGACTTTTGCAGCCCCTCGCGTTGGTCGGAAATGCCCTTGACCAAGGCATCTAGGGCATCGTTTGTAATGACCAGACGCAGGGCTCCAGCCACCACGGATTCGCGGGCCAGCGTTACGCCCTGCTCTGCGGACTTCAGTTCCAAGGCGGCCACGCGGGCCAGCGTATCTTCTACCTTCGCCTGAAGTTCGGCTAGCGCTTCACCTTGCCGTGCTTCCTCGAGCACAACGAACTCTGCAACGCCACCGCCTGCGGCAACGGCCTTGGCGTGGGTTTCCTCAGCGGCGCGCCGTGAACGCCCGGCTTCGTCGTAGAACTGTGCAGCCCTCTTGGCGGCCTGTGCCTGTGATGCAGCCGACTGTGTTTGCCCCTCCAGTTGGCGCTGTGCGGCGTCCAGCTGATCGAGCAAAACGTCAAAGGCCTGTATGTCCAGCGGTTGGGACTCGTTTTCCCCTTCCACTTCTTCTGGCTTGGTCTCGCTGGGTTTCGCCTCGGCGGGTTTCGCTTGCTCGGCCAATTGTTCTTCCAATTGGCGAATGCGGGTTAGCGAGCTGATGCGGCGCTGTTGCAAAAGGCGCACCCGGCGCAGGAACTCGAGGCGGGTATTGGGCGGCGCGCCTTCCACCTGCGGCTGCGCGGTCTCTATGGTGGCAATTTCCTCGTCCAGCGCCTTGATGCGCTCTTCCACCTGGGCAATCTCTTCCATGATTGGGGGCGGCGGGGGAGGAGGAGGCGGTGCAGCCTCGGGCTCGGTAGCCTTTTTCTTGGTAGGCTCTTTCTTCGCAGGGGAATTAGATTTCTTGGTTGCCTTTTCGGTAGTCGCCTTCGGGGCTTCAGTCTTTTCCTCGACAGGCGCAGGTACGGTTTCTGGAACAGGGACAGGAAGGGGAGCAGGTTCGGGCGGGGCTTCCCCTTCCACTAGGGTAGGGGAGAGAACGGGCTGTTCCGTTGTCGGGGCCTCCGCTGGCGGGGCGAGCGCATCCATTCCGAGATCGGCGGGGCCTTCTGCTGTTGCGCCCTCTGGGGCAGGGGAGGCCAATGCTTCTGGCACTGTGGCCGGGGCAGGTGCAGCAGGCGCTTCTTCTGTTACAACGGGGGCCGCTTCTTCGGCGGCGGGTGGGGTTGGGGCTTGGGGTGCGGCTTCCACCTCGGGGGCAGGTTGCTCTGCCGGGGTGGATTGCTTGGGTTTTTCCTGGGCCGAGGGGGTGCCGCAACATAGCGCAGCCACAAGCAGCAGCACGATTAGGCGCATCAGGTTTGCACAATACATGGTGAATTTATCCCGGTATGTATAAGGCGCGGGGGCGCGACAGGCACTTCAGAACCGGATCATAGCTGCCCGGCATGGGCATAGCCAAAATGCCGCCCCCGTTGCATGACTCAAAATCCTGTGTTATGGTTAGTGCATTCAGGCACGGGGTGATCATGTGGCGCTTTGTACAAGTTACCGATCCCCATCTCGCCAGCATCTTTGATGGGGAGTGGAACCACAAGGTCATCTGCAGCATGATGCCGCAGGTAATGGCTTGCCTTGCCCATGACCTTGCCCAGACCCTGCCAGATTTCATCCTCGCCACGGGCGACATTGCCAGCAAACAGACGCACGCCGCCATGCTTGAGGCGCGTGACCTGATGGATTCGCTCGGCGTTAGGTATTACCCGATGGGTGGCAACCACGACCTGGTGGTTGAGGATTCGCGCCGCTGGTTTATCGAGGCCTTTGGACACTGCCTGCCCACGGCGAATACCTACTATTCCTTCAGTCACAAGGGGCTTCACTTCTGCGTGTTGGACCCTTGGTGGCTTTGGAGCGATGGCACATTGAGCGGGGTGAGTGAAGCCTCGGTGATGGAGATACTGGACAAGGATATTCGCGGGGCGCGCTGGGCATTGCCTCCGGAGCAGTTCGCTTGGTTGGAGCAGGACTTACGCACGCACAGCCACGAGCAAACCATTGTTGCGCTGCACTATCCGCCAATTCCTGCGCCGACACGGCTAAAGTTTCCGGGGTTTAAGGATAGCGGGAAGTTGGAGAATGGGCCGCTTTTGCTGGAGCGCTTATCCATGTATCCACAGGTGAAGGCAATATTCACTGGCCACGTGCATATGAACTATGTCGAGTACAGCCACGGAATTACCCAAGTGACCACTTCGTCCCTGCCAGAATTCCCATGCGAATACCGTGAGATAGAAGTTCACGACGACCGGCTGGAAATTTACACCCGTCCCTTGAGCGACCCCAGCTTTGCAGAACGTTCTCGCATTCCTTCGCACAGCATCACCGCCGGGGAAGAGCGCGATCGCCGCGTGACAATCTCGTTGTTGTAGAGGCGTCTAGTTAGCGCTGAACAAGATTACGAGGTCGCCCTCTTCGAGCTTAAGGCCGCCGAGACGGACGACCTTTCCTGGGGTGAGCACCACGCGGGTGTCTATGGCGTCCACAAGTTTACCGGGGGCGGATTCGTATTTGACGATAACGCGAATGCGCACACGTCCATCGGGGTCGAGATCAACCGGTTCGATGCGCAGCTTGTACTTTGGCGTGAGTGTGGCTTCGGCGCGGTTGCCGAAGTTTGCGCCCAAGCCGCCGTCCATCAGCAGGGTGAAGGTATCGTGGGGCAGGTCGGATAGTTCGTGCTTCAAGGCCCCCAAACCTTCGCCGTAGTGCTTTTCCGTGCGGTCTTCCTTCTCAGCCTGCACGGCCCAATACGAGATCTCGGCATCGAGCGCGGCGGCGGGCAGGGTTGCGAGCATTGCCAGTGCAATCATTATTGCCTTGCGCAGCACTAGAGGTCATCCCCCGAATAGTTCACCCAGATTGTAGTCGTGCCGCTATCGCTGGCCTTCACTTCCGTGCTGGCTCCATCGAGTTCAGTGCTTACTTCTTCCACGTCGTTGGCGCGCACCGTGGCGGGAACGCCCCAGAACACGTAGAACATCGAGAAGGATATGAGGAAGGAGGCGGCCACCAAGGAAGTGAGGGCCCACCAGCGGCTGCCCTGCCAGCGGCGCTGCGGGGCTATACCCTCACGGATGCCGTCCATGAACACGCGGAACTGCGGGTCTTCGATGCGGGGAGTGGGGTGGGCGCGCACGGCGGAGCGCACGCTTCGCATGGCGGCTTCGTAGTCGCGCAGGTCTGCGTCTCGGGATAGCGCAGCTTCCAGTGCGGGGTTCAACATTTCCGCGCCATCGAGCCAGCGATCCACCATTTCATATTCACGTTCACTCGCCATAGCTTCTGCCCTCCAGTACGCCCATGCCTTGCAGCGCCTGTTGCAGTTTTTTCCGCGCGTGGTGCAGGCGGCTCATCACCGTACCTATATTGCACTGCATCACGTCGGCCATTTCCTGGTACGACAAATCCTGGTATTCCCGAAGCACAAATGCGGTGCGGTGAATCTCGGGCAGGGCATCCACGGCCTTTTCGATGGCCCGGCCCAGCTCCGTAGCATCCGCCCGTTCGCCCGCGTTCGGCTCGTTTCCGGCAAACTGCTCGTGGTCTTCTTCACCTAAATCCACCACCGGCAGCTTCCGCTTCTTCAAATGGTCCTTGCACTGGTTCGACGTAATCCGCATGAGCCAGGTTTTGAAACCCGACTCGCCGCGAAAACCGCCGAGCGAGCGGTAGGCCTTGATGAACACTTCCTGTGAAATGTCCCAAGCTTCTTCCCGGTTGCGCATGTATTGGTATGCCAACCCGTAAACATCATTCCTATAACGCTTTACGAGCTCCTCGAAAGCGTCGACATCCCCGGACTGTGCCCGGGCCACGAGG
>JBIKMR010000047.1:0-20423 GCA_044359155.1 Candidatus Hydrogenedentales bacterium
AATAGAATCGCGACCCCGTTCCCTTGCTGCTGTCCGCATGTATTGTCCCCCCCATCAGCTCCACCAACTGGCGACATATCGCCAGCCCCAAGCCCGTTCCACCATACTCCCGGGTGGTAGACGCATCCTCCTGGGTGAAGGCCTCGAACATCGCCGGTATCCGCTCCGGAGAAATTCCAATACCTGTGTCCCGCACGGAGAACTCCATCAACACATCATCCGCCCCGTCGCGCAAGGGAGATGCTTCGACCGCAATTTCGCCCGCGCTGGTGAACTTCACCGCGTTGCTTACTACATTCATCAACACTTGTCGAATTCGCCCGGGATCGCCGTTCACCCGGTCGGGCGTTTCCGGCGTCACCAGGCACGAAAGCTCAACGCCGCGTTGCTCCGCGCGCGGGGCAAACATCTGTGCCACGCTTTCAACCAGCGTCCGCACGTCAAAGTCCACCCGTTCAATCTCCACCTTCCCCGCCTGTGCCTTCGAGAAATCTAGAATGTCGTTGATGATCAGCATCAGCCCGTTGGCACAGTCCTCTATGATTCGTGTGAACTCCCGCTGCTCGCCATTCAGTCCCGTGTCCTGAAGCAGCGTGGTCATCCCGATAATCCCATTCATCGGCGTCCGTATCTCATGGCTCATGTTTGCCATGAAATCATCTTTTGCACGTACCGCCGACAACGCCGCGTCGCGCGCCACTTCAAGCTCTGCCGTGCGCTCGCGCACCCGCGCTTCCAGGTGTTGGCGCGCTTCCTCCAGCCGCTTGTCCCGCACCGATATCGCGTTCAACATCTCGTTGAACTCATCCACCAACACGCCAATGTCGTCGTTGCCCGCCTTGTGCGCGCGAATGGAATAATTTTCCGTGGCGCTCACCGCGCGCGCCGTGGACAACAGCGATTGAAGCGGCCCCGTGATATACCGCTCAAGCTGCGCCAGCACCACGCCTGCCGTAAACGCCGCCACCGCCATCGCCAGCAACATCGTCGCCACGTCGAATGCCATCGTCCGGTATAGTTCGCGTAAGGAACTACGCAGCACCACCGTCCCCACACGGTTACCATCCAGCGTGATGGGGCGCGTTACCGTAAGATGGGTCCAAGCCCACGATTCGCCGGGGCGTCCCATAAGCTTCAGCGGTTCCGCGTTTACCCCTTGCGGCAGCCACGCCATCGCGTTTCCTTGCACGTCGTATATCGCGCCATACTTATAAACCGAGTCGCTCGCCAAGGTGTTCAGGTATTCCGCTGCTGCATCCCCATCCCCAAAATGCACCGCCGCCGTCGAGACTTCTGCCAGCAACTCCGCCGAATACGTCACCCGATCCGCGCTGCGTTGACGCTCCGTCCAATAATCCAGCCCGCCGATCAGCAACGTTGCGCAACCCAGCGCGGCAAACAGCGCAGCCCCCAAAATGGTAAACAGCTTTGCCCGCGTCGGCTGGTCGCGCAGCGCGGTCACTGTGCGCTGACCGGCTGTGTTTCGACAATCTCCGCAAGGCTCAATAGCTTCGAACTGATCTCCAGCCCGGCCCCCTCAATCGCCTTGGCATTGATCCGCAAGGCAATCCGGCTCTCCTCCAGCTTTAACTCCACCATGCCGCCCGCCTCGGCAAACCCGGCAAAGTCGCCGACGGTCAGCACGTGCCCCGCTGAAGCCTTCGCAACAATGTCACGCGTGCTGTCTTTTCGAGACGCGCTCACGAACACAACTTGGCACTCGTTCAGCTGTGAATCGTCAGATAGCCGACGCACAGTGGCTATCCGGCTATCCGTGCGCGACTTCTGCACCAGCCCATCCAGCGTCGGGCCAAATGGGTCATCTCCCAATATGCCAATGCAAACCTGCTCGCCCTGCTTCTCCTGCTCTGCCTCGCGTGCTTCTTCATGCGGCCATGTAACAAAGGCCGTCACCTTAATCAGCAACGCCGCCTTCAGGTCATACTCGCCTACCGTCGCCGCATCAACCATGGAAGCAGAATGGACTATCGCCACCGCGCACACGAGCGCCGCAGCAACCCTTGGTATCAAACGCCTTATGCCAGCTAGAAAGACCATGATGCTTCCGCGTATACGCCACGCTGTATTTCAGAAGGGAGAGTATTCAGCAAGGAAGAGCGGTACTGCAGCTTACTTGGGGCAAGTAGGTTCTTCCCAGCAAGCGACAATTCCCACGCGTCATTCGGTCGCCAGGATAAACGCACCGTAGCGTCGAAATAATCCTCCACCCGCAACGTTGGCAACTCGTCGACATACTGCACTATGGCGTCCAGGGATACGCGCTCGGAGAGCTCAAAGGCATTCCACACCGTAACGATATGCCGGGGCACGTCGCCTTCCGCTTCCAGTGTGAACAAGTCAATTCCTCGGGTCTTCAGCTGCAGGTCCAGGTCAATGTAGGAATAGGAAGTCCGCAACCGCCACCATTCCTTGGGGCGCCAGTCCATCGCCACCGAGCCGCCAATCGTGGTGGCATCCAGGTTGTTCCGCGTCATCGCCGGGATTACCAGCGTAGGCAGCCAGTTCCACATGTCCAGATAGGGGGTAGAAAGCTCGAGCGTGCGCAGCTTGTCGTAATCGCTGAAGAAGAGGGTGCTTTCCAAGGCCAGCGTTGGGCGGGGGAAATAGCGGTATCCCAGTTCGTAGGAGATCATGGATTCGGAATCCATATCAGGGTTGCCGTCCAGCGCGGCCAGCACGCCCGGCCCAGCGAAAGAGGGCAGGAAGATGTCGGTCTCCCCGCGCGCGGGCACGCGCACTGCCCGCGACACCGCGCCCCAAAGCGTATGCTTCTCGTTCGGTGTCCACACCGCGCGCAGCGTCGGCTCCATCTCGAAGCCCGTGTAGTCGTTCACCTCCATCCGCACCCCCAGCACAAACCGCAGCTTCTCCGGCACCGCCCACAAACCCGCGTTCATAAACGCGCTGTATGTAGTCTCCTCCGATTTGCGCGGGTCGAAGTAGGCGTACTCCGCCTGGATGTCGTCCCTCACATGGCGCACGCCAATGCCATATACAATGTCGTGGCCATTCCCCACCACCTGCTGCCGATGAATCTCAACGTCGGCGATCTGGCGCTCGTCCAGAATGATGACCGAGTCATTGCGCCAATGGTCCACATACGCCAGCACTTTCAGCTTGTCGTCCTCGTCAAACGCGTGCGTCCACTGCAGCATCAAGTTGCCCTGCTCCACGTAAGATTCATCCGGCACTTCCGCTGAGAATGGGGGATACTGCACCCCAAGTTGATACGTCTCATGGAAGGTGCCGTGGAAGGCCTTGGCCTGCAAGGTCAAGTGGTCCGGCCCCGGCGGCGTCCAGTCCAGCCGGAACTGCGTACTCATCGTGTCGTAGTCGTCAAAGGCCTCGCCACCGCCCGTGCGCCGCTGCGTGCCGCGATCCATATAATTGCCCGACACCCGCAGCGCCAGGTTCTCTGAGACCTGCTCCGACACCCGCGCGCCAACCCGCACCTTGTCTTCTGTGCCTGCGCCCACGCGCATCAAGTTCCCGGTTTTGGACGCAGGGAAAGTGATGATGTTAATCACCCCGTTGACCGCATTGGCCCCCCAGCTTGAACCGCCCGGGCCGCGCACTATCTCAATGCGCTCGATATCTTCAAGCAGCACGTTCTCCACTTCCCAGAACGTGCCGGAAAACAAGGGGCTGTAAATGCTGACGCCATCCACCAGCACCAGCATCTTGTTGGCGAAGCGACCGCCTAACCCGCGCGACGTGACGGACCACTTGTTGCCGTCCAGGCGCGCCACCTGCACGCCGGGTACCAGCCGCAGCACTTCGGGAATCGAGGTTGCGCCAGAGCGGCGTATATCCTCCTGCGTAAGCACGGTAACCGCCGCCGCCGAATCGCTCCGTCGCTCCTTCATGCGCGTCGCCGTGGTCACCTCCACCTTCATCAAGTCCTCGATGCTCAAGTCCATCAATTCTTGCGCCGCCGCCAACTGCTCCTGGGCTACAAGCTGCGTGAATTGGCCCAATAGCAAGAAATGGGCTGATAGGAAGATCACAGCAGTCCTGCGGTTCAGCCTGGCCTTGCTAACTCTCATCCTCCCATCCTCCAAGCAATCGCAAAATGTTCACAGCGACAACAAGGCCGACAATTAGGTGCGCCTTCTTTCGTGTGGTTTGTGTATTTCGTGGTTAATCCCCTCTCCTCCTCCTTCCTCTCTTTGTGCTCTTTGTGTCCTTCGTGGTTACTCTTTCTCCCTCACTGCCTTGGCCAGCGCATCCAATTCATGCGCGATGCTCTGCGTCACCGGGAAGCGGAAGCCCGTCTTCGGGTCCAGGTCCAGATCCATCACCTTCAACGCCACCGGGTGCTGGTCTCGCTTCCACTGGTTGGCCACGAAGCGCTTTGCAAAGTCTGCCGTCCATGCGCGCAACTGCTCTGGCTGCTGGCCCGGATGCCGCAGGCAAATCACCCGCCAGCAATCCGCCAATCCCAACCGCTTCCGCGCATACAGGTGCAGCAAGTCATCCAGCACCACGTAAGGCATCAGGTCCGCCTCGTCCGTCTGGCCGGGCGCCAACTCTGCGCTTGGGGGCATGGCGAGGATTTTGTCCAGCGACTTTATGTTGTCGCGCTTTGCAAGGTATTCGAGCAATTCCGACACCAGCGTCTTGGGAACATTGGCAATGGGGGAGTAGCCCCCTTGGTTGTCGCCGCCTGTGGTGCTGTATCCCACCGCCATCTCGCTCAGGTTCGACGTGACCAGCACCAGGCCACCCACGCTGTTCGCCCAGTTCAGCATAATGGCCCCGCGCACCCGCGCTTGCAGGTTCTGCTTAGCCAGCGGAGCCACCTTGTCTTGCCCGCCCAGCAGGTTGGCCGCCAGTTCCTGGGCAATGGTTTTTTCCGCGTCAATGGGCAGCACCTTGAAGGGCGCGCCCAATTCCGTGGCGAGTGCCTTTGCCGCCTCAAAGGTTCCACTGCTGCTGTGTGCCGCCGTGGGCAGGTAGACCGTGTGTATACGGCCCGCAAAGTTCGCCGCTTCCGCACCACCCTTGAGTGACTTCGCAGCATCGACTGCCAACATCAGACACAAGGCGCTGTCGCGCCCGCCACTGAGCGCAATTAGAAAGCGCTCGAACATGCCCACTTTCTCAAAGTAATCCCGCAGCCCCAGCACCAGCGCGTCGTACAATTCATCCAGCCAGCGCGTGCGCGCACCGCTCCGCTTGGCCATGCCCGGTACGAAGAAACTCTTGGGGGACTGCGCCATCAGCCTGCTCAAGGGAGCTGGCGTATACGGTCCCCGGCAAACGATCACCTCGACCGATTCGCCGCTCAATACCTTTGCCGCATCCTGCCGCCATGTGGTGTTCTCGGCGCGTGCGCGGGACACGTCGTCGAGGTCCACCACGCCGGTGGCCAGCGTCCAGGGCTGCTTGGACAACATGGGGCCTTCCGTCACCATGCCATCCGGCGTGGCAATCAGTCCGCCGCCGTCAAACACCAGGCGGCTGTTGTCGCAGCCCAGCAGGTTGGCGTAGGCATACACCGACTTCAGCGTGCTCGCCGTTCCCATCACCAACCGCTTCCGCTCTTCATTCTTCAACGGCGTAAATGGGGATGCGCTGGGGTTACATATAATTTCCGCCCCCGCCAACACCCGCGCCTGTGCCGGGGACGAGGCAGACCAGAGGTCTTCGCATATCTCGGCGCTCACCCCGCCGAAGGGCAGGCGGAACATCAGGTCTCCGGCAGCGACGCCGTTGACGCGCGTTACCCCGCCCGGCCACGCCGACCAGTTGCGGCCCTCGTAAAAAATGCTGTATGTGGGCAGATGGCGTTTGAGTATCAGCCCGCGAATCCGCCCGTCGTATAGTAAGGCGCAAGCGTTGTAGACCATCGAGGAAATGCGCACCGGCAAACCCACGAATACCGCAATGCCGGTCGTCTCTTCTGCCAACAGTTCCAGTTGACGCCAGCTCTCGGTGGTAATGTCTGTCCACTGAATCCGGTCTTCAAGGCTATACCCGGACAGGCCCAGCTCCGGCGTCACCAACAAATGCACGCCCTGCGCACGCGCCGCGCCAATCACCGCCCGCAGCCGGGCAGCATTCCCCTCGAAGTCGCCAACCTTCACCGATACCGCAGCGACGCCTATATGCACTAGCCGCAAATCAAGGTCTCCAATTAACTCGCATGTAAATTATTTACCCCTTCAATCGCCCCGATTCCCGAAGGAATTTCACCGTGCGCTCCAGCCCCTCGGGCAACGGCATGGGCTCCCAGCCCAGACGCTTGGTGGCCTGTCGATGTTGCGGCTGGGCCTGCCATTGCATGAAATGCAATTGCCCGCGCGGAATCAGCGGGGGTATGCCAATCACATTAGAGACAGCCTCGCCTGCAAGGGCTATTGTCTGCCCAAGCCAAAGCGGCATCACGGAGGGCACGCGCTTCAGCCCCAACAACGGACGCGCCATCTCGGCCAGTTCGGTCAATTCGTAATACCGCTCCGAAAGTATGAAGCGTTCGCCGTTCTTGCCCTTCTCTTCCGCCAACACATGGCCCTCGCCAATGTCTTCGGAATAGACCAGCGGAAAACCGCCGGGCAACAGCAGCGGCACTTCCCCTTTGGCGAGTTTCACAAGGAATTGGTTGATGCCGGGAGAGGCCGCTGGGCCGGGGCCATAGACCCCAGACGGATGCAGGAAGACTACATTCAAACCACGCCCCATGGCAGCCACCACCACCCGGTCAGCCTCCTGCTTCGACCGCTCATACGCAGTGCCCTTGGGCTGGTCGTCAATCACGGACTCGTCGTAGGCTTGGCCCTTGCCTGCCTTGAACACGTCGATGGTGCTGGTATAAACGAAGCGCCGCACCTGCGCCGCCAGCGCCGCCTCCACCATGTTGCGCGTGCCTTCCACGTTCACCTTGCGGAACGTGTCGTTGCAGCGCAGCCATTGTTCCGGCAAGCCCGCCGCGTGGTACACCACGTCTACCCCCTCCAGCGCAGGCCCCAGCGTGGCGGGCTGCGTCACGTCGCCTTGCGCCAGCGTGCATCCCTGCGGCACCACGCCCTGCGCACGCTTCGCGTCACGCACAAGGCAAACCACCTCGCGTCCACGCGCCAAAAGCGTGCGCGCAATGTTGAAGCCCACCAACCCGGTGGCTCCCGTAACAAGGGTCTTGGCCATGCAATGGTATCCCGAACGGCAGTGGCGCTTTGCGGCTAAACCCGCGCAGCAGGTATACTTGCGGGCTGCCCGTGTTATACCACGCCGCGCCGGGGCGCGTCACGTTTTCGAGGATTCATGAAGCCCAAAGCCTACATCAAGACCTTCGGGTGCCAGATGAACGAGCACGACACGTTCCAGATGCAGAACGTGCTCGAACGCGACGGCTATGCCATGACCGACGAACCCGGTGACGCGGAGCTGATCCTGCTCAACACCTGTTCCGTGCGGCAGAACCCCGAGAACAAGGTGTACAGCTTTCTCGGCTCGATACGGGAGCACAAGCAGGAACGCCCCGGCGTCATCATTGCCGTGGGCGGTTGCGTGGCGCAGCAGGAAGGGGAGACCATCCTCAAGCGGGAAAAGACCGTGGACCTCGTCTTCGGCCCGGACAACGTGTTCCGCCTGCCGGAAATGCTGGCCGAGGTTAAGCAGGGCGCGCGCGTATGTGACACCCGCTGGATGCCGCGCGAGCGCAAGATTCAGAACTTCATCCCGGAAGAATGGATCGAGCACGGGCACGTCGAGGGTGTGAAGGCCTACATCTCGATCACCAAGGGCTGCAACAACAACTGCACTTTCTGCATCGTGCCCACCACGCGGGGCCGCGAGGTGTCGCGCGAGAAGGACAACATCGTCCGCGAGGCCGAGGCGCTGGTGCGCAACGGCGCGAAGGAAATCTGGCTGCTCGGCCAGAACGTGAATTCCTACCAAGGGAGCACAGACTACCGCTTCTACAACCTGCTCGATGAGCTCTCGCAGATCGAGGGACTCTACCGCATCCGCTTCACCTCGCCCCATCCGAAGGACTGGAACAACGCCCTCTCCGATCTCATGGCCGAGCGCAAGGCCATCTGCAAGCAGTTGCACTTACCCTTCCAAGCAGGCAGCGACAGCATCCTCCACGCCATGCGCCGCAACCACACGCTAGACGAATACATAGCAAAGGTCCGCTACCTGCAACAGGTTGCGCCCACGGTCGAGTTGAGCACCGACCTCATCGTCGGCTTCCCCGGAGAGACGGAGGAAGACTTCGAGCGCACGCTCCATTGCCTGCGCGAAGTGGGCTTTGCCCAGGTCTTCGCCTTTAAGTACTCCCGCCGCCCCGGCACGCCCGCTTCCGACATGGACGACAACGTCCCTCGCGAAGTGAAGGAAGAACGCCTCGCCCGCGCCATCACCCTGCAAAGGGAGATCATGCTGGCCAAGCAACCCACCTACGTGGGCACCGTTCAGGAAGTGCTCATCGATGGTGCGCACAACCGCAAGCGTGGGTGGATGAATGGGCGTACCGATTCCTTCCTCCCCATCATGATCGAGGATTCCACCCTCGAAATCGGCGATGTTGTCCAAGCCAATGTAACCAGCCACCAGAGCCACTGGCTGGTGGGTGAGCGGCTGGCCTGAGCGGGCTGCCTCTAGGCCCGATCTTCTTCGTGCTTGTATGCCGCACTTGCTATCGGGTTGAATAAGGGGCAACGGGCCTCGTCTGGCTCAAGCAAGGAGACATACCATGAAGAGAACATTTACCGCATTCACACTCGCCTGCCTGTTGGTGGCTACCGTAGGCTGCGTGGTGCGCACGGAGCACACCATCAATGCCCACATCACGCTGGATATCCGCCACATTGAGCAGCAGGCGGATGACTTGTTGAACTTTATTGAGGGAGACACGGACACCCTGCCGGGTGAAAAGCAGTCCATGCTGCAACGTGCACTCGATTTCCTTGCCCCCATTCGCACAGCCCACGCGGCGGAACTCAAGGCCACTAGCTCCCCGGTTACGCAGGAAGTGGCCAAGCGGATGCGCGACCGAAATGCCCAAGTGGACAGCTATCGCTCGCAGGGCTGCTTTGGTGAGAACAACCGGGGCTATCTTGAGCTGCGCGACTGCGCCACCCTTGCTGACGCCAACGCTAGGAACGAGGCCCAGCAGTTGATGGCCGACGAGAACAAGGACCGCAAGGCGCTGTATGCCGAGATTGCCAAGCTTAACCAGGAAGACGGCGTTAGCGTTTCCACCGTAGAGAGCATCTTCCACAACCAGCGCATCAAGCGCGGCAAGTCGGGCGAAGCCTTCCAGCTTCCTGCCGCTGGCGAATTCTTCGACGCGCTCAAGGGCAGTTCCCAAGCCGGTGGCCTTGGTGCAGACTTTCAAGCTGGCGCTTGGGTGGTCATTAAATAGTTGTAACTCCTTTTCCTCCAACGCCCCGGTGTGATTGAACACCGGGGCGTTGCTAATTTTCACCGCTCTTCCGCCAGTTCAAGAAACCTGCGGTTTTGCTAGCGGCAGGTCGGGGGTGATAGTCTCCATGCCGCACGGGGAGACCGCTATTGTTGACACCAGAAACACGCCTGATTGCCCTCCTTACGGGGCAGAACCGCACGCTGGGCGTGGCGGAATCCTGCACGGGTGGCCTGTTGGCGGGCAGAATTACGGGCGTGTCGGGCGCTTCTGTAGTCTTTCTTGGCGGGGTGGTGGCGTATGCCAACGAGGTAAAGCAGGGTTTACTTGGCGTTCCCCCGGCCCTGCTGCTTGAGCACGGCGCAGTAAGCCAGCCCGTTGCCGCCGCCATGGCTGCGGGCGTGCGCCTCGCGACTGGCGCGGATTTCGGCGCAGGCATCACGGGAATTGCCGGGCCGGGCGGGGGCACGGCGGATAAGCCGGTGGGCTTGGTCTACATTGGCGTGGCGGGCCCGCACAGCGCTGCCGAGTTCCGCCATGTGTTCGCTGGGGACCGGGAAGCGGTGCGGCAGCAGGCCGTGGATGCAGCGATTGAACACTTGCTGGAGCTGGCGCATGGCTGAGTTCATACACCTGAATGTCTACTCGGACTACTCCGTGCTTGCGGGATTGTGCAAGACGAAGAAGCTGATGGCGAAGTGCAAGGCGAAGGAGATTCCCGCCGTTGCGCTGACAGACGAGGGCAACCTGTTTGGCGCGGTCGAGTTCTACCAACTCGGCAAAGACAGCAAGGTCAAGCCGATCATCGGCATGGAGACCTATATCGCCAAGGGGGGGAAGACCTCGCGCTCGGGGCGCGAGCCGCGCGAGTCGTATGAGACCCTGCTGCTGTTGTGCGAGACGAACGAGGGCTACCACCACCTGTGCAAACTGAGCACGATAGGTTACTTGGAAGGAAACTACGGCAAGCCCCGCATCGACGAGGCAGACCTCGAACGGTACAGCGGCGGGCTGATTGCGCTGTCGTCGCGCGAGCAGGGACGCATTGGCCGGGCGTTGCTGGATGGGCGCGACGCCGCCGCGCTGGAAGGGGCCAATCGGTTCAAAGAGATATTCGGCGCGGACCGCTTCTTCCTTGAAGTGTCGAACCACGGCAACGAGGCGGATCAGACCATGAACGCGGGCATGGCCCGGATAGCGCAGGAACTGGGCCTGCAACTGGTGGCAACGAACCAGTGCCGCTATCTGGGGCGCGACGACGCCGAGGCCTACGACGCGCTGGCCTGCATACGCGAGAGCGAGAAGCTGGACAATGCCGCCCGCGCACGGCTGAATGGCGACAGTTATTATTTCAAAACCGCTGACGAAATGGCCGAGGCACTGCCGGATTTCCCGGAGGCCCTCACCAACACGGTACTCATTGCCGAACGCTGCAACGTTGAGATTCCGTTGCAGCAAAACCTGATACCGGCCTATGCCGTGCCCGATGGCAAGAACGCCGCCGACTACCTGCGCGAGCTGGTGATGGCAGGCATCAAGGATCGATACGACCCGGTGCCGCCGGAATACCAGGCGCGCGCAGAATTCGAGCTGAACGTTATTGAGAAGATGCGCTTCGTGGATTACTTCCTCGTGGTGTGGGACCTCATCCGCTATGCGCGCGAGAACGGCATCCCCGTGGGGCCGGGGCGCGGGTCGGGCGCGGGCAGCATCGTGGCGTATTCCCTGCTGATCACCAACATTGATCCCATGCGCTACCAGTTGCTGTTTGAGCGCTTCCTGAATCCCGACCGCATATCCATGCCCGACTTCGATATCGACTTCTGCTTCGTCAAGCGGGAGAAGATGATCGAATACGCGTATGCGAAATACGGCCACGAGAACGTGAGTCAGATCATCACCTTTGGCCGGATGCTGGCGAAGAACGTGGTGCGCAACGTGGGCCGGGTGATGGGGATGCCCTATGGCGAAGTGGACCGCATCGCCAAGATGGTGCCGGAAGAGCTGAACATTAAGCTGGTGGACGCGGTGGCGAAGACTCCCGAGCTGCAAAACCTCATCGCGCAAGACAGCCAGGTGGCGCGCCTGTGGCGGCTGGCCGAGAAGCTCGAAGGGACGATAGGCAACTGCGGCACGCACGCGGCGGGCGTGGTGATCTGCGACCATCCGCTGACGGACCACATCGCCCTGTTCAAGGCCGAGGGCAGCGACACGGTAGCCACGCAGGCGGAGATGAAGTGCGTCGAGGAGGTGGGCCTACTTAAGATGGACTTCCTCGGTCTGCGTACGCTGACCGTGGTACACGAGGCGGTGCGGCTGGTGCGCGAAGGGCACGACCTTCCCGACGATTTCGACATTGACAGCATTGAGCCAGACGACGCGAAGACCTATGCGCTGCTGCGCACCGGCATGACCACCGGCATATTCCAGCTGGAAAGCTCCGGTATGCGCGAACTGGCGCGGCGCATCGGGCTGGAATCCCTCGAGGAAATGAGCGCGCTGGTCGCACTCTATCGCCCAGGCCCCATGCAGTTTATCGACGACTACATCAAGGGCAAGCTGCAACCCGACGCGATTCAGTACGACCACCCGCTGCTGGTGCCTATCCTGAAAGAGACCTATGGGATTGCGGTATACCAAGAGCAGGTGATGCAGATTGTGCAGGCGGTGGCGGGATTCTCACTGGGTGAGGCCGACATATTGCGCCGCGCCATGGGCAAGAAGAAGGCCGACCTGATGGCCGCCCAGCGCGAGAAGTTTGTGCAGGGCTGTAAAGGTAATGGCATTGACAAGAACCTTTCGGGCTTGCTCTTTGACAAGATCGAGACTTTCGCGGGATACGGCTTCAACAAGTCCCACTCCGTGGCCTATGCCTATGTGGCCTACCAGACCGCCTACCTGAAGGCGAACTACCCCGTCGAATACATGTGCGCGATTCTATCGAGTGAAGCGGGCAACCTAGACAAGACGGCGCTTTACGCCGGGGAATGCTCGCGCATGGGCGTGCCTGTGCTTGCGCCAGACATCAATCGCAGCATGACCTTCTTCTCCGTGGAAGACGCGCCCGATGGCAAGAAGCTGGGGGCGATTCGCTTTGGCCTGAGCGCCATCAAGAACATTGGCGAAGAAGCGGCCAAGGCGATTGTGGAAGAGCGCGAGTTGAACGGCCCCTACCGTGACGTGTTCGACCTGTGCAGCCGGGTGGATTCGCGCGTGGCCAACCGGCGCTTGCTGGAAAGCCTGAACCGCGCGGGCGTGTTTGTCAGCACGGACTGGAACCGGAGGCAGGTCGAGAGCGTGCTGGACGACGCCGTGGCCGAGGGCCAGCAAGTGCAGCGCGACCGTGACGCCGGGCAGTCCTCGCTATTCGACATGGAAGGGATGCAAGACTCGGCGGCGGAAGTGCTGCACCAGAAACCCGAGCTTGTGGACTGGCCCGAGTTTGAGGTGCTGCAATGCGAGCGCGAGATGCTCGGTATCTACGTGACCAGCCACCCCTTGAGCCAGCACCAGAAGACCTTCCAGCGCTTCTGCTCCACCGGCCTCGCCGCGTTGACGCGCGAAGACGAGGGCAAAGAGAAGATAGCGGGCGGCATGATCAGCCAGATTAAACCCTTCACCACTGGCAAAGGCGACCGCATGGCCTTCCTTACGCTGGACACCCTCGAGGGCCCCGTCGAGGTGACGGTGTTCCCCACGCTTTACGCCGAGAAGTCCGGCCTGTTGCAGCAAGACATGATCGTGCTGATCGCATCCACCGTCACCGTGCGACGCGATTCGGCGGGCTTGATTGCTGAGCAAGTGCTCGCGGTGGAAGATGCCGAGCGCCACTTCGCCCGCGCCACACACATCCGGCTAGACGCGCAAACAGCGCCAAGGGAGAAGCTCGACAAGCTGGCCGATCTGCTCGGGTCCATGCGTGGCGAATGCGACGTGTACTTGCACTGCATGGACGATGGCGGCGAGGAAAGCATCGTCCACGCCAGCCCCTCCTGCCGAGTAAAGCCTGGCCGCGCCCTGCGCTATGCGGTAGAAGAACTCTTCGCCGAAGGCCGCGTATGGTTCAGCCTCGGCGAAGGCCTGCCCACCCACCGCGCCCCCGCCGAACCCAAGCGTGACGAACCCCGTTGGAAGAAAAAGTCGGCGTGAAATCGCAACGCCGTGAGGGAGACACATGAGCCACGACAACCAATCCAAGCGCAACGTCCTCGTGTTTGGGGGCGGGGGGTATATCGGTAGCGAGTGCATCAAGCGGCTGGCGGCGCGGGCGGGGGAGTTTGGGGCCATCGTCTGCGCGGATGTGCGGGAGATTCCTGCAGAGCGCCGGCTGGCGGGGGTGACCTATGTAGTGTCGGATATCCGCAAGGACGACCTTGCCGCGCTGATGCAAGCACACGCCGTGGATTGCGTGGTGAACCTGGCGGCGATTGTTGCGCCGGGCAAGGACAGGGACTTTGAATACCAGGTGGACGTGGCGGGGGCGACGCGGGTGCTCGAGGCCTGCGTGGCGGCGGGGGTGACGCAACTGGTATACACCAGCAGCGGCGCGGCGTATGGGTATTACGCGGACAGCCCCGAGTGGCTGGACGAGAACGATCCGATTCGCGGCAATGTCGAGTTCTCGTATTCCGACCACAAGCGCATCGTCGAGCACCTGATGGCGGAGTATCGGCAGAAGCATCCAGGGCTGCGGCAGCTCATCTTCCGCCCCGGCACGGTGCTGGGTCAGTTCACCAAGAACCGCATCACCAACCTCTTCCATCGCCCCACGCTGGTGGGGGTCACCGGCACGGACACGCCTTTCGTCTTCGTGTGGGACCAAGACGTGGCGGACGCTGTGGCCAAGGGGATTCTCGAAAACCGCGATGGCATCTTTAACCTCGTCGGCGACGGCGTAGTCACCTTTCGAGAGATTGCCCAACTCACCGGCGCACGCTTTGTGCAAGTGCCGCCCATCGTTATGAAGGCACTGTTGTTTGCGCTCCAAAAACTCGGCATCACCGACTACGGTCCCGAGCAGGTGATGTTCATTCAGTATCGCCCGTGCATGGCGAACAAGCGCTTGAAGGAAGAGTTCGGGTTTACCCCCACAAAGAACAGCCGGGAAGCGTTTGAGTATTACCTGGAGCACACGAAATGACTCAGGTTGCCCTTATCACCGGCGGGGCCAGCGGCATAGGCTTGGCAATCGCCAAGCGGCTGATGCGGGCCGGGGCGCAAGTGGCGTTAGCGGACCGCGACGAGTCTGCCTTATTGCGCGCGGCGGAGGATTGTTTGCAGGAGAACCTTCGACCTCTGTGTCTGCCTTGCGACATTACCGATGCCGAGGCGTGCCGCGAGGCAGCGGCCAGAGTGGTGGCGAACTGGGGCGGGATCGACCTGTTGTTCAACAACGCAGGCCTCACGCAGATGGGATTGTTCGAGAAGAACTCGCTTGAGGTTTATCGCTGCGTAATGGAGGTGAATTTCTTCGGCAGCGTGAACATGACCCATGCCTGCCTGCCCAGCCTTCTTGACCGGCGC
The DNA here is from genome assembly GCA_044359155.1 of Candidatus Hydrogenedentales bacterium. Lineage (GTDB taxonomy): Bacteria > Hydrogenedentota > Hydrogenedentia > Hydrogenedentales > JAEUWI01 > WGMK01. Next base: position 14,915 of record JBIKMR010000047.1, read on the forward strand.
GGGCACATCATCGTCACCAGCAGCGTGGCAGGCTTTGCGCCCTTGCTCGGGCGCACTGGATATTGCTCCGCCAAGCACGCGCTGCACGGCTTCTTCGACACCCTGCGCGCGGAGCTTCGGCCCAAGGGCGTGGGGGTCACGTTGGTCTGCCCCTCCTTCGTGGCCACGGGCTTTTCGGAGAAGGGCTTGTCTTCCGCAGCGGGCGCGCTCACCGTGGCGCCCACGCAGACGGGGCGCGGGCTGTCGCCAGACGAGGTGGCGGGCATCGTCGTGAAAACGCTGCCCTACCGTAAGCCGCTGCTACTCGTGGGGCAGACCGCCTACCTCGGGTGGTGGGCCAGCCGCTTGGCCCCCGCATGGTACGAGCGCCAGATGGCGAAGCGCTTCGCCGCAGAGTGGGGGAGGGACGGGTAACGCTACCCGCCCCTGTCCAGCGGCTAACTTCTTCTCTCAGCGCGTCAGGATACGGAACTCGTCGATGCTCCAAAACTGGCTGCCGGATTCCCCGGTTTGCTCGATGCGCACGTAGCGGCCCTCGGCGGAATCGAAGCGGATGTTGAGCACGGCCTCGTCGCCCTTGCCATCGGCCACGGGGTTGCCCATGTTTGCGGGGTCGTTGTACACGTAGACCTTGTATGCAGCGGGGGAGTCCAGCTTTGAGCGGCTGTTGTCGAGGATGATGCCGCCCAGCTTTACCGATTCCGTCAGGTCCACATCAAAGCGCATTCCCGGCGCTTGCAGCGCGCCGGTGGTCCAGCGGGTTTCAATCTTGCCATCCAATGCCTTGGCGGCATCGTCCTGATTGTGCGACGCCGTGGCCGTGTAGAACAGGCTGCGGATGCTGTCCGCCGCGACACGAGCCTCGCGCTTCAGTCCGTCAGTCTCGATGTATTCCTGCACCAAGGCCAGTGCGCTGCGGTCAGGAATCTCTCCCAACCCGGATATCACCGCACCCAACAGTTTCACATCTTGCGTAACCGCCAGTGCTTCCTCGAACAAGGCCACGCGCTCCGCCGGGGGCAGTTCGGTTTCCTTGCGACATAGCGCAATGTATCCCGCCAACGCAAAGTCACGCTCAGCTTGCTCGGCGGTGGCGTTCTTCGCCACGTCGAGCAGGCTGTCTCGTGGTGCGCCGGTGTGCCAGTTGGTCAATTCTTCGATGGCTGCCAGGCGCACACCCGCATCGGCATCGGTCAAAGCAGATTGCATGGATGGCAACGCGGCGACATCCCCCATGCTGCCGAGTATCTTTATGTACGCTGCGCGCACGGAGGCGTTCGCCTCGCTTGCAAGCATAGTGGTCACTGGCACAGAGCGGGTGACCTCATCAGGCTGGCGACGCAACATCGCGCCCAGGGCCGAGGCTGCCTCGTTGCGCAGCGCATCGGTCTTGCCTGTACGCATCAGGTTGGCCAGAGCCTCTACTTGTTCCATGCCGCCTGCGCGGCCCACGGCCTTCACTGCGGCGACGGCAGCTGTCTCGTCATCACCACCGGCCCAGTCCAGCAACATAGGCACGGCGGCCACATTGCCGCGTGCGCCGAGCGCTTCCGCCACAAGGGGCTTCAACTTCGCATCGGCGTTGCCGCCCTGCGTGGTGAGTGCCGCGTCTACTTCTTCGCCCTTCAGCCCGGCCAAGGCGGACAACACAGCCACGCGGCGCTTGTCGTCTGCACCTGCGGCCAAGTTCAGCAACGGCGCAACACTTGTCGCGTCGCCCAGTTCTGCCACGGCGGAGAGCGCGGCATCGGCCACCGCTGCATCGGGCGCGTTCAATCGGTCATGCACGGCCTGCAAGGCCGCCGTGTCTCCCCGACCACCCAGCGCCGCCAGCAAAGCAGGCACACGGTGCGCGGGCAGCGTGTCCAAAGTCTTTACAAAGGTGGCAGTATCGCCCACGCCCGCTTGTGCCACCCAACGCAGGGCTTGCCGCGCCGCGCGCTCGTTGCTGCCGGTCAACATGAAAGGCAGGTAATATGCCGTCTCTGGCTCTGCTTTCATCCAACCTTCAAACGCAGCCCGCTTTGTGGCCTCGGCGCGGTCGCCTTCGCACAGTTTGCGGTATATGCCAGCGGCGGAATTCGCGTCGCCTCCCGCCAGCCGCGCATCCGCCGCGCGCAACAGGGCATCGTTAATCCGCGTGGCGGCTTCGGTCTCGCGTTCTGCCGCCAAGGCGGTCAACGCGCCTATTGCCATGGCATCAGCCGGTGCCAACGCAGCCAGCGCATCCGCCGCAGCAATAAGCACGTCAGTGCTTTTGGTGGCAAGCGCCAAGCTGCGGATCATCTCGGTGCTGCCAGTACGCCGCGCGGCGAGGCTTCCGAGCAGCCCCACCTGCACCTTGGGCGGCGCGATGGCCAACGCATCTATCAGCGCAATATCCGCATTCGGATCGAAGATTTTCTCGACCGCGTAGCGCGCGATGTCGCTGAATTCTTCGCTCGACAGCAGCGGTGCCAAGGCAGGCAGTTGGGCCTCCGTGCCAATCAGCATCAACATGCGGCAGACGAACTGCTTCGCATCGAAGGTGGCTTCAGCTTGTGAAAGCACCGTTGCCAGTTTCTCAGCAAGCGCGGCGCGCTCTTCCGCGCCTTGCATCTGCGACGCGATCACGGCATCGTGCAGGGTGTTGAGCGGGGCAGGGTCTTGCCCCAGTGCAAACGTGGGCAGGGCGGACAGCGCGCCAGCAACAGGATCAACGGCAGAATCTTCCGCCATGAGCACAGGGGAGAGCAGAAGCACGCCAACGAGAAGCAGTCGATTGAGATAAAGATGTTTCATGGTGTGGCTTCTTTCTTACGACAAATGCCACGGCGCGCGCATAGGGCGCGACAGCAGGCGGTTGGCTTCGGAGTCCTTTACGAATGCTTCTTTTACGGGGTCCCACTTCAGCGGACGCTTCAGCCAATAGGCGATGTTGCCAATCTGGCATACGTTGTTGGTGCTGTGTCCCACCTCGACAGGGCAGATGGGTTCGCGCCGCGTCTTGATGCCATCTATCCAGTTGCGCTTATGGTTGTCGCTCTTATAGAGCCGCGTGTCGCCGGGGCCGAATTCTTCATTCAGCAACGATTCCGGCGTTGCCCGCAGGAACTGGCCCCGGTTCACCATCACGCTGCCGTGCTCGCCAATCCATTCCACCGCCGCCTTTTCGTCCGACTTGAAACCGCGATACATGCGGATGCCGTCCTCGTAAACATAGGTCAGCATGGTCACGTCTTTGCCGTCTGGCGGAATAACTTCCACCGGGCCAGAGCCGTCGCGCCCGATGCCCCATTGGGCAATGTCGAAATGGTGCGCGCCGAAGTCGTCCATGCCGCCGCCGGCATAGTCGCGGTAATACCGCCAACTGGGCCAGCCGTCGAAACTCTCCGGCGGGGCAAGCACGGAACTGTAGGGGCGCCACGGGGCAGGCCCCAGCCAGAAGTCCCAGTCCAGTCCTTCGGGCGTGGGTTCGGGGGCAAGGTCATAGCCCTCATCGGGAGGCTCGGAAATGTTTACGTAGATTTCGCTGATCTTGCCAATGCGGCCATTGCGCACCAGCTCGCTTGCGAAGAGGAAGGCGGGGTCGCTGCGTTGCTGGCTGCCCACTTGCAGCAACACGCCGTAGCGTCGCACCGCCTTGATGATGGCCTGCCCCTCCGCCACAGTACGCGTGAGGGGTTTTTCTAGATAGATGTCCTTGCCCTGCTTTGCCGCCTCGATGGCGGCCAGCGCGTGCCACTGGTTCGGCGTGGCAATCAGCACGGCATCCAGGTCAGGGCGGGCGCACAGTTCCCGGAAGTCATTGTAGTTCGCGCACCCGGCATAGGTGCCCGCGCCGAATTTCCCGGCGTAATGTTCATCCACCTTCTTGGCCTGCCCCTCGCGCCGTCCCTTCTCCACATCGGCGATGCCGATGATCTGGATGTCGTCGTCCTCAAGGAAGCTGCTTACATGCCCCTTGCCCATCTTGCCCACGCCAATGAACCCCAGCGTAATCCGGTTGCTGGGCGCGGTGTGCCCATCCAGACCAAGGGCCCGACCGGGGATGATGTAAGGAAACGCCACGGCAGCGGCGGCAAGGCCGGTTCCCTTCAGGAAATCCCGGCGACTGGTGCGTGCAATTCGTTTCAACATGGCTTCCCATTCTCCCGGACCATTCGGTCCATACCGCCCGTGTTGGCCATTCCCTCGTGGCCCTGAGCTATAATACGGTCCGAATCCGGCGGTTGCCACCTTGAAAAGGAAACGCCCCCATGGAAACCGAACACGACCTTGCCCCCTTTACTACGCACGAGGTCTTTAACCAGGCCACGCCGCTGCAGAACCACAACCCCTACCTGCTCGATGCGGCCCTGCAAGAGGGCATTGCCCGCGCGGGCGCTGGGTGGAACGAGCCGGGCATCATCGAGTTTGGGCAGGTGACCGGGCGCGAGGACGTAATCAAGCTGGGCTTTCAGGCGAACAAGAACAAGCCCGAGCTACGCACCTTTGATCGCTACGGTCACCGCATTGACGAGGTCGAATTCCACCCCGCCTACCACGAACTGATGCGGCTGGGGGTGGAGAACCAGGTGCACTCGTTACCGTGGAACGAAGCCCGTGAAGGGGCGCACGCCGCCCGCGCGGCGCGGCATTACCTGCTCACGCAGATAGAGGCGGGCGTGGGTTGCCCCCTGACCATGACCTTTGCCGCTGCGCCCGCCTTGCGCGCCCAGCCGGAGATTGCCAAAGAATGGCTGCCACGCATCACGTCCACGCAGTATGACCCGCGTATGCGCCCTGCACCGGAGAAGGCGGGCTGCTTGATGGGCATGGCGATGACCGAGAAGCAGGGCGGTTCGGACGTGCGCGCTAACACCACGCGCGCGGTGCCAGCGCACGCCAGCGGCCCCGGCCAGCAATACTTGCTCACCGGCCACAAGTGGTTCTGCTCCGCCCCCATGTGCGATGCGTTCCTTACGCTCGCTCACACGGACCTTGGCCTCACATGCTTCCTCGTTCCCCGCTGGCTGCCCGATGGCACGCGCAACCGCTTTGCCATACAACGCCTGAAAGACAAGCTGGGCAACCATGCGAATGCTTCCAGCGAGATCGAGTACCAGGACACCTCCGCGTGGATGGTGGGAGAAGAAGGGCGCGGCGTGCCGACCATCATCGAGATGGTCAACCACACACGGCTTGATTGCGTGATCGGCTCCTCCGCCCTGATGCGGCAGGCCGTCACCCAGGCCATGCACCACTGCACCCACCGTGCCGCCTTTGGCAAGACGCTGAAGGACCAGCCGCTGATGCAGAACGTGCTGGCCGATCTCGCCATCGAATCCGAAGCCGCCACCACCATGATGATGCGCCTGGCCAAGGGGTATCACGACGCCACGATAGACGACGAGGCCGCCGCGCTTATGCGCATCGCTACCGCCATCACCAAGTACTGGGTGTGCAAGCGCGGGCCGCACTTGGTCTACGAGGCGCTCGAATGCCACGGCGGCGCGGGCTATGTCGAGGAAGGCATCATGCCGCGCCT
>JBIKMR010000264.1:0-6043 GCA_044359155.1 Candidatus Hydrogenedentales bacterium
GCGGTGGTGGAAGGATGGTTTGAACCCAACGACGACAAGTGGAGCGGCGAACACGCCGCAGCAGATTCCGCATGGTGTCCCGGCATCTTCTTCAGCAACAAGAAAGTCGAAAACCCCAAGCCCACCATCCTCGACCTCGGCGTAACCACCCTCGCCTACCTCGAACGCGACGTGCCCGCCGACTTCGAGGGCGTGAAGCTGGTCTGAAGAATCGATCACAAAGACCACGAAAGGGAAGCGGCTATCGCAGCGGGGTCACCGAGCTATGGTCGATTTCCACGAGCGTATGCGCCATGAGCGCCGCTTCTATGATGGGTAAGTTGCGCTCGACAAGGGAGCACAACTCGCGTGTGGAAGTGTTGCCAGTCTTGACCAGCAAGAGTTTCCACGGTCGGCCTTCCAGCAGGTGAGAATAGAAGAAATCCGAATCCTTGGATACGACGACCCGCTGCTCATCCATGGACACCTGGTTGATGGCACTATCCTTGGTGGCGTTTCCATCGGGCAAATCGCTTGTGTGCAGTGCATCATGCCCACCGTTGGCAAGCACGGCGCACAAGCTGCGTGGAAGCTGCGCATCCACGAGAAACTTCATGGGAGCGCCAGGTGAACGCTCTTGCTTGCCAGCATCCGCCGCGAGAATTCGTGGCACGCAAGGATGTCCTCGTGTTCCAAATCGGGGAACTCGCAAAGCAGATGCTCAACCGTGTCTCCACCGGCCAAGTATTCGAGGAGAGTCTCCACCGGATACCTCAACCCGCGCACGCACGGCTTGCCGTGGCAGATCTCCGGATCAACCGTTATTCGCGAGAGCAGGTTTTCGTTTGACATGCCGTTATTCTACACCCTTGCTCAATGCCTGCCAAGCACGAAACAGGCTTACTCTTCCTCCCCGTCCTCCTCCTCCCGCACAAACTTCTCGTGGTTCCCCGCAATCACCACCACCGCTTCGCCCTTTATCTGCACGCCCTTGAACTCTGCGGCCAGCTCGCTCAGGAAGCCGCGCTTCACGCGCTCGAACTTCTTGGTCAGCTCGATGCACACCGCCGCGCGCCGGTCGCCCAGCGCCACGAGCGCATCGGCCAGCAGCGCGCCCACGCGGTAGGGCGATTCAAACACGATGAGCGTGTGCGGGGCTTCCGCGTCTGCCGCAAGGAAACGCTGGCGCGCCCCGCTCTTGCGCGGAGGAAAGCCCTTGAAGGTGTAGCTGCTCGATGGCAGGCCGGACAACAGCAGCGCCACCGGCACCGCGCTCGCGCCGGGTATCACCTCAATTTCGTGCCCCGCTGCCACCGCATCGCTGATGGCGCGATACCCCGGATCGCTGATGCCGGGATAGCCGCCATCGCTGCATATCCCCACGTTCAGTCCCTCGTTCAACAGCCCCGCTATGCGCGGGCCCGCCTGCCGCTCGTTGTGCTCGTGATACGAAAAGATCGTGCGCGGACTGGGGATGCTGAAATGCTCGAAGAGTCGCCGCGTGGTGCGCGTGTCCTCGCAGGCCAGCGCGTCCACTTCCCCCAGCATACGCGCCGCGCGCGGCGTCAAGTCTTCCAGGTTGCCAATCGGCGTGGCGATGAGTACCAGCTTGCCCATGCTATGCCGTTATCCGTGGTTTGAACACCGCAATGCCGCCCTCGCGGAATGTCTCTTCCAGCTTGGCATACATCGCGTCGTCCCCATACGTTCCCACAATCGCCCCGCCCGAGCCCGAGAACTTCGCGTGCGCCCCCACGCTGCGCGCCCGCTCCACCATGTCCACGTTCTTGGGGTCCAGCTGAAACAGCGTGCGCCGCAGGTTGAAGTTCGCATCCATCAGCGGGCCAATCTCGCTGCCGCGCCCCGCCGCTAACAGGTCCCGCGTTTCCTGCGCAAAGCCCGCAAAGCGCTTCATCGCCTCCACCACCTCTGTGTCGCCCCTGTTCCACCGCTCGCGGATGTTGTTGTGAAAAACTTCCGACCCTTCGCCCAAGTCTTCCCGATACGCCACAAACAACGGCGGCAACAGCTTTGGGTCCAGCGGCACATAGTCGCCGTGGCCCTGCTGATCCATCAGCCCCTTGTCGAAATCCATGAACACGCAGCCCTCGAACACCTGAATCACCCGGTCCTGCAGGCCCGCGCCAATGTTCAGCTCCTCCGTCTCCACGCTGAGGATGACCCCCGGCAGGATGTTCTTCGGAATCTCCACATCGTAATACTGCATCAGGCAGCGAAACGTCGCCGTCACAATCGCGCTCGACCCCGCCATCCCCAACCGACGCGGAATCGTGGTGCGGTACCGCAACGAACAATTTCGCTCCGGCAGCACAATCCCCTGCGCATCGCAATATTCCACAAACCGCTTGATGCTCGCCTTCAGCAGCCGCACCCCGCCGTAATACCCATTGCTCCGCACGTCGTTTACCAGTTCACGCATGTTCGGGTAGCGGAACCGATCCTGCAATGCAGGCACAATCTCCAGCTCCGGGCTCTCGTACAACGTCACCTTCGCGCAGAAATCCCGAATCACAAAGCTGATCGTCTTTCCGTAATACCCATCCGACGGGTTCCCAATAAGCCCCGCCCGCGCAAAAGCTGTCGCCTCAATCGCCATGCTGAATCACCTTCCCTAGGTTCCGCACCTGCACCCACAAAGTGTACAGACTGGAAGCCGCGTTTACACTACCCAGTTGGGAGCGCAGCGCTCCCAGTCCTGCTTTCCGAAAGGCCTCCGCATCCGGTATGGTAGCGGCACCGAATGGGAGGGCGATTCTAATGCGCAGCTTTGCTATGGCCATGATCTTGTGTTGCGTGTCTGCGGGAGCGGCGGAGCCGTTTGTGGTGGCAGACCAAGGGAAGGCATTGGTGACGGTGGTAACCGCGCGCGATGCGCCACCCTCGGTGGCGTATGCGGCGGAAGAGTTGCGGCGCTTCCTGGGTGAGATAACCGGGGCGGAGATCCCCTTGGCCCATGCCCCTTCCGAAGTGGGCACGCCGCGCGTCATCGACATTGGCAACGTGTTCCGCGCGCTGATGGACGAGGGCGCCCCCTATGGCATCGAGGAGTATCGACTCGCCACGGTGGACAACACGCTGGTGATCAGCGGTGGGCTGCCGCGCGGGGTGTTGTATGGGGTGTATGGCCTGCTCGAGGAGCATCTCGGCTGCCGCTGGTTCACCCCCGAGGTGAGCCGCATTCCGAAGAACCCGCGCCTCGAAATCCCCACGCTGGACGAGCGCGTGAAGCCGGTGCTCGAATACCGCGAGCCCTTCGTGATGGATTGCTACGATGGCGACTGGAGCGCACGCAACCGCATGAACGGAACGCGCGCCACGCTCGAACCCCGGCATGGCGGCAAGGTCACCTATCAAGGCTTTGTGCATACCTTCAACGAACTGCTGCCGCCCGAGACGCACTTCGCCGAACACCCGGAGTACTTCGCGCTGGTGGGCGGCAAGCGGCTGGGCGAGCGCACGCAGCTTTGCTGCACCAACCCCGACGTGATGCGAATCGTGACCGAGGGTATTCGCCAGCGTATGCGCGACAACCCGGACACGATGGTCTTCTCGGTGTCGCAAAACGACTGGTACAACTACTGCACCTGCGACGCGTGCAGCGCGGTGGCCAAGCAAGAGGAATCCGAGATTGGGCCCGTGCTCGCATTGGTCAACCATGTGGCGCGCGAAGTGCACGACGAGTATCCCGACAAGGTGGTGGATACGCTGGCCTACCAGTGGACGCGCAAGCCGCCCAAGACCATGCGCCCCGAGCCGAACGTGGTGGTGCGGCTGTGCAGCATCGAGTGCTGCTTCGCACACCCCTTAGAGAAATGCAGCAGCGAGGCCAACCGCCAGTTCGTGAAGGACGCGGAAGCATGGAAAGCGCTCGGCGCGCGGCTGTGGGTGTGGGACTATGTCACCTCATTCAGCCACTACCTGGTGCCCTTCCCCAACCTGCATGTGCGGCAGCCGAACATTCGCTTCTTTGTGGAGCATGGCGTCACCGGCATCTTCGAGCAGGACGTGTACCAGACGCCGCATGGCGAGTTCTCCGCATTGAGCGGCTACCTGAACGCCAAGCTGCTGTGGGAGCCGGGCTATGATCCCGACGTGGCGATCGACGAGTTTCTCGACGCGGTCTACGGCGCGGCCGCGCCGATGCTGCGGGACTACCTTGGACTGATACACGCCGAGACCCAGGACCGCGACATGCACATGGACATCTGGGTGGGGCCGGAAGGCAAGCACCTGAACGATCCGATGCTGGCCAAGGGCGAAGCGCTGTTTGAAAAGGCGGAAGCCGCCGTGGCGGGCGACCCCGCCGTTCTCGAGCGGGTAAAGATTGCGCGGCTGAGTTTGGACTACGCCATCATCGAGCGCACGCGCAACCAGCAAGGCACGCAGTATGACGTGGACCACGCGGCCTACACCGTGCGCGTGCAGCCGGACTTCCAGAACCGGGTGAACCGCTTCTTCGGCACGGCGGAGCGCAACGGATTCCTCACCATCCGCGAGCACCTTGGCGAGCTGGCAACGTACAAGGGCACCTTTGCCAAGCAGGAGCCGGACCGCGTGTTGACCCCGCGTGCAGGTGAAACCTTGGAGCGCCCGGCGCGCGGTCTGCGCTACGCCTATTACGAGGGTGACTTTGAAAAAGGAATGCCCGACTTAACCACGCTCACGCCCGTGAAGGAAGGAACCGCCACCCGCGTGGGCCTGCGCTCGTTCATGAACGAGGACGGCATCGCGCTGAAGTACACGGGGTATTTCCATGCCCCGGCCAACGGGGTCTACACCTTCTCGACTTCATCCAACGACGGCAGCCAACTGCTGCTCGGCGGCGAGATGCTGGTGGACAACGGCGGCCCGCACAAATTGCAGACCGTTTCCGGCGCGGTGGGCCTGCTGGCGGGATACCACCCCATCGAAATCACCTACTTTGAAAGCGGCGGCGAAGAGGCGCTCGATGTACACGTCGAGGGCCCCGGCATCGCCCGCCAGCCGCTGGCCGCCAAAATGCTCTGGCATGTGAAATAGACTGGGATGGGCTCACCGGGTTAACCAACAACTCGGGGGTAGCCTCATATTGAGAATGCGCGCTGCTAGCCCGTGCGACTCATCACGGCCCCGCGTGGCCTGCGGGGAAGAGGCGGCCAATCGGCGCGGTCAGCCGACCGCCGGGAGGCTGCTTGCCGTAGAGCACGGCGGCGGCGGCATCGAGCGCGGGCGGGCTGAATCCGTGGGCCACCACCAGCGTGGGCAAATCGGCGAGTGGCAATATGCTGCCCGGGTCTCCCAGACCCACGAGGATGAGCGGCTTGCCGGTTTCCACCAGCTTGCGCACCAGCTCGGCCTGGGTGGTGAATACGTTGGGAAGCAGCGCGCCGAAAACGATAACGTCGGCCCCTGCCGCCTTGCGCAGTGCGGCTTCGCTTTGCGCGGGCGAGGGTTCCAGTTCAATGCGCACCTCGTCGGTGGGTGCGGCCAACGCGCGGATGGCGTTGCCCAAAGTGTGGCCAATGAACAGCGGCGGCTCGCCCACCTCGACACCGGGGGCCACCACCAGCACACGGCCCTTCGCGGCGTCCAGCGGAAGCAGGCGGGCGGCGTCGCGCACCACCACGACGCCGTTGCCCTCAGGTGCTTTGCCGTGGGATATTGCTGCCCGTGGTCGTGGGAAACTCCGAATGCGCAGCACGGCTTCATCCAGTTGCGCTGTCGACACGGCCCCCGTGGCAAGGGCTTCTATTATCGCCTGCTTGCATTCCGCAAGCAGTGCCGGGCTTTCCGCTTTCAGGTGCAACAGGTGGCAACCCTGTTGCAATGCGGCAACCGCCGCCTGCGCAGGATTGGGTTCCAACGCCAGGTCGGGCGACACCTGCAACGACGCCGGACCCATTGCCGCCGCTATCACTTCCGGAAGTGGCACACCCAGTGGGGCAATCACTCCTGCCGAAACCCCCGCAATCTGAATACCCTCGATGGCGGCGGCAATGCAGGCCGCCGCTATTGCCGGGTCCGCGCTGAAGGAGCGCGCTTCGGTGTCGAGGCTTCCTTGCTC
>JBIKMR010000265.1:0-6031 GCA_044359155.1 Candidatus Hydrogenedentales bacterium
AGGGTGGGGTCGTTAGCGTGTTGGCGAAAGACCTCGGTGACGCTGAGGTAAACCATGTTGTTCACGGCGCAGGCCTGCTGGGTAAGCTGGTCGGGCACGTCGCTCTTGAGCATGTCGGGGCTGGTCTCGAAACCCATTCGCGCCACGCTCTTGTTCTGCGCAACGTTCGTGTATACACCCGCTGGAACGATTGCAGCAATGGTGGGCGCGCCATAGCTGGCAGCGTTTTCCTTGATGGCTTTCAGGTGCCCGGCAACGCGCCACATGATCTCCATGTAGTACGCGCCTTCGAGGCTGGTGAGCGAGGTGTAGAACTGGGGAGCGGTGACGCCTACTGAGACCATGAACGGGTTCACTCGTCCCGCAAAGAACTGCTCGCGTATCTCTGGTTCCAACGCATCGAGCTTTGCCCGCTGCTCCGGCGTCATCCGCGCGGCCTGGCTCTCTGCCGCCCCTTGGGACAATTCCCGATTGCGCTCGGTGGACAACTCGGGTGGGGCCTGTGGGGCTACCTTCTGCAGCTCTGCCTCAATGCGCTGGTAGCGCACCCGTGCGAGCGTGTTGGGCAGCGCCAGCCCCAGCGCATGTAGCCACAGTGGCTGGCCCAGACCCACGCGCTCGGCATGGCTGATGCCCATGTCGTTGTGCAGCATCCCGAGCAGGACCAAGTCGGGCTGGAGCACGGGTAGCAGGCGGGCGACCATGTCCACATAGGATGCGCTACCTTCGCCGCTACGCCCTGCGTTGACCAGCTCGACGTCGTAGCCCTTTGCACGCAGCTCCGCCTCGAGCCGCTTCACCCACGTGTCCTCGATGTTCACGCCCCAGCCGTAGGTGAACGAATCACCCACCACGACAATGCGGTAGCGGTCGGTGGGGCCCGGGGTGACGGGGCCGTCGCGGAGACCCAGGTCGTTGATGCTCGCGGTAAAGCGAAACTCGGAAGCCTCAAAGTGTTCAACCGCGCCGGGCGCAAACAATAGGGAAAGCCGCTTGCCGGCATAGTCGTTGGGCCTTGGCGGCCCGGCAAGGCGGTCAGCCGCAAGCGCAATGAGCAGCACCAGCAGGAACGACCCGGCGGCCAGCGCAAGGTTTTGTAGAAGTCGCTTCATGTTTCAGCCCGGTTTCAATGTTCAGTGTATCGAAACCGGCACGACGCGGGAAAGCTGCCCGTGGTTGAGCAGGTGCTGCCAGCTTGCTACCCTGTGCGGAAGAACGTGAGGCAAGCAGGCATGTCGAACCCGGAAACCTCCTCCCCTTGGCGGCGCGTGTTGGCTATCAACGCGGGCCTCACTGTGGCCTTGTGCGGGCTGGTGCTGCTGGGCTTTTGGGCCTTTGGGTCAGACCGCCGCTTTGCCCCCACGCCGGTTTCGGTGGAAGGCGGCGTGAGCATGTGGCACGAAGATCCGCGCTACGGCTTCCGCCATGTCCCCTCGGTGAAGGGAAACCACATCACATATAGCTTCAACGCAAGCTATACCATCGACGCAAAAGGCTATCGCTATACACTCGACCCGGTGAACCAGCGAGGCAAGGCCTATGTGCTGGGGTGTTCGTGGAGTTTTGGCGATGGCGTTTCCGACGACGAGACCTACCCCTACCTGCTTGGGCGGGACTATTGGCCGGAAGTTAAAGTGGTGAACGCGGCCTGCATGGCGTGGGGTACGACACAGGCGTTGATGGCAGTGGAAGATGCGCTGGCAGAGGACCCGCTGCCGAAGCTGATCATTTATGGCTGGATAGACGGTCACCTGATGCGGAACTATCTGTCGCACGATTGGGTGGACATGATGGCGAACTTCGACCGGAAGGTGCCGTGGTTCGAGATTGAGAACGATGCCCCCGTGTTCAAGGGCATCGTGGGGGCGGAGGCGGGACAGGACCGCAACCCCGCCCTGACCGAGAAGGAGATGGAGATTACCTATCACCTGCTGGTGGAAATGAACCGCCGCTGCTTGGAGAAGGAAGTACCGTTCTTTGTGGTGTCCCTGCCGGTTGGCTTTCCGAATGACGGCAACGCTGAGAAAACTCTTAAGCGCGCGCAAGCCGCCGGTGTGAAATGGCTGGACCTGAACGGCATCTGCGACAAGGGCGACTTCTTGAAGAATGACGGCCACCCCGCACCCGCCGCGCACCGCAAGATTGCGCGCGCGCTGGCGGAACACCCGGACATTGCTAGGGTGATGAATCACTGAGGCCGCCCCCATTCTGCGGGATATGTTAGGTTATGATTCCTAACACACCCCTAACGGGAGGGTCGTTCCATGGACAGAGTGCGTCTGCTTATAGCTTGTTTCGCCACACTGGTGGTTGCGGTATCGCTTTCTGCGGGCTGCCCGGCTGGGCCGCCTGCGGACGTCTTGCAGCGAGCCACCGTGCAGGCGGACATGGAGGCGCTGATAGCGCATCTGGATTCTTCCGCCTATGGCAAGACCGTCAGCTGGCCGCAGCATGTGGTGCTGGCGTATCGGCTGGCGCTGGACCGTGACCCCACGGTGGCGGAGTTTGCCATCATCCAGATGTTGCGCGAGCACCCTGGCCTGAAGCGCAGCGACGTATTGGGATTGGCGCTGGCTTCGGAGAGTGACGACCTTTCGTGGGAAGCCTGCGCGGGCGTGGTGGCGCGGCGGAACAAGTCCTCATTCCAGCCGAACGCCGACGTGACGAACTCCGCACGTCGCCTGTTTGCCACGCCGCCGGAACACTTGGCCGCGATTATGGATGAAGAAGCGGTAGCGGAAGAGGCTGTGGTGGTGGATGCGCCAAAGGGCACCGAGACGCCAAATGAGAATTACGGTTTCTACTTTGGCTACCTGCACGCGCACAGCCACTTGTCTCTGGATGGCGACGGCGAGCCGCTCGATGCGTACACAACGGCGCGGGAATCCGGCATGGATTTCTTTAGCCTAAGCGACCATGCAGAATTCCTCATCCTCTGGCCCTGGCAGAACAAGTGGCAGCAACTCCGCAATGCGTCGGACGCGACCGACGTGCCCGGAGAATTTGCCGCGCTGTGGGGCTTCGAGTGGAGCAACCCGCTGCTGGGGCACATGAGCGTGTTCAACACGGAAGACTTCACGCACACGCTGAAGACCTTCCGGCTTCGGGCCATGTACGATTGGTTGGCGGCGCGGCCCGAGGGCTTTGCCCAATACAACCACCCCGGCGATTACGACTTCCTGGGGCTGGAGTTCGGTCACTTTCGCCCGTACCCCAAGGCAACCGCACAGATGGTGGGGCTGGAGATTTGGAACGAAAGCCGCACCTTTGACCAGTACTTCTATAACGGAAGCTGGGACAGCGACGTAAGCTACATGGACGTGGCCAACCAGAACGGTTGGCGGTTGGGAGCGCTGGGCGCGCAGGACAACCACCGGCAGGGCTGGGGCACCATGAACGATTTCCGCACAGGCGTGCTGGCGACAGAACTGACGCGCGAGGGAATCAGCGAAGCCTTCCGCGCACGCCGCTTCTACGCCACGGAGGACAAGGACCTCGAACTGGACTTCCGCTGCAACGGGTTCCCCATGGGCTCTACGGTAAACTCGGGCACGCTGGTGTTCACGGTGCTGGTACACAGCCGCTCGGGGGATTCCTTCGCGCAGGCGCGCCTCTACCGCGATGGCATTCAGGTTGCAACGGAGGCGCTTGAAGACACAACCTCGGAAGCGACCTTCCGGGGTTTCAACGAGGCGGGGTATTATTACGTCATCGTTACGCAGACGGACGACAACGACAACAATGGCAGAAACGACGAGGCCATCAGCTCCCCCATCTGGGTGCAGCCCTGACCCTCGCCACGCAAAAGAAAGATACGGGCGCATGAGCACGTCGATACAAGATTCCCAGCAATACAGCGACCGCAGCGTGCGGCGATATGAGCGCATCTTTGGCGCGGACTACCTGAGCACCGGGGGACCGGACACCACGCGCGACGTGTGTGCGCGCCTTGGGCTAACGCCGGGCACGCGCGTGCTCGACGTGGGCAGCGGCATTGGCGGCTCCGCGTTCCACATGGCGCAGACCTATGGCGCGGTGGTTACGGGCATCGACGTGCTGGGGCAGTTGGTGGACATGGCCAACCGCCGCACGGCGGAGCGTGGCATAGCCGGGGTTCACTTTGTGCATGGCGACATTCTGGACCATGACCTGCCCGAGGCCAGCTTCGACGTGGCATACAGCCGCGACGCGCTGCTGTATATAGCGGACAAGGATGCGCTGTTCAGCCGACTGCACAGCCTGCTGGCCCCCGGCGGGCGCATCTTCATCACAGACTACGCCTGCGGCAGCAGCGCGCTGTCGAAAGAATTCACTGACTATGCCGCCGAGGCGGGCTATCACCTGTGCCCCGTGGCGACCTATGGCGCAACGCTCGAGGCGGCAGGCTTCACGGATGTGGTCGCCGAGGACAAGAGCGCACACTTCATTGCGGTGATGCAGCAGGAGATTGACCGCGTGCGCCAGATGCCCGAAGACCCGGAGACTGGCATCGACCCCGAGGATCGGGACTACCTCATCGCCCGCTGGGAGCGCAAGATAGTCTGGTGTCAGAACGGTGATATGGCTTGGGGGCATTTTTCGGGGCGCAAAGCCTAGGCCTCGGCCCCCGGAAATCCGGTTTGACACCTGCGCCGGGCAGCCGCTATACTCCCCGACCGGTCGAGGTGCGCCCTATCGAGGCGCTGCCTTTTCGTTGGCATCCAGGTGCCGCGTTCCCATGAATGAATTGGAAGCGCGCGTATTGCGCCTGTAAGGAGAATACCGTGAAACGTACATTTCAACCGTCGAACATCAAGCGCGTGCGCGTTCATGGCTTTCGTGAGCGCATGTCCACGCGCGGTGGCCGGGCCGTAATCAATGCCCGCCGCCGCAAGGGCCGCAAGCGTATTGCGCTGTAATTCGCCGGACACCCACGGACAACTGAAACCAAGGAGGACCAAGGGCTAACGTGCCGGACCGGTACTCCCATCCACGTTCCAACCGCATCTTGACGCGGAAGGAATTCGACCAGGTATTCAAGCTTGGCGAAAAGCAGGTGGGGCGGCATTTTGTCTGCTACACGGTCCGCAGGGAAGAGCCCGGCAACAAGCTGGGCTTGGTGGTGAGCCGAAAGGTTGGCGGGGCGGTGGTGCGCAATCGCGTGAAGCGCAGCATTCGGGAGTATTTCCGGCTGCATCAACAAAGCTTTACCGAACCCACGGAGCTGGTGGTGGTGGCGCGGGCGGCGGCGGCTACGTTGGATTACAACGCCTGCGCACGGAGCCTTGGCCAATTGCTTGAACGGGGAGGAATCGTGCATGGTTAGGGTGCTGGTATTTTGCATCCGCCTGTACAAGCGCTTCCTTTCCCCCCTTCTCGGCCAGAACTGCAGGTTCACCCCAAGCTGCTCGCAATACGCCATTGATGCGCTCCAGGCGCATGGCGTAGTGAAGGGATTGGCGCTCGCCGTGTGGCGGTTGATGCGCTGCCAGCCCTTCTGCCGAGGCGGACATGACCCCGTTCCACCGGTGGGCCAATGGCCTGGCCAGGTAGAATAGCGGTCATAGCAAACTTTCCCCCGCACATCTAAGCCCCTGATTTCCGAACACGCCGCGCCGAGCGCGCGCGGGAGGCTGGGCGTTGCTGGACAACCAGAACGACAAGGAAACGCAGCGGAACCAGATTATCGCCATGGTGGTGATGCTGGTATTTATCGGGGTGTGGACGACCTTCTTCATGCCACGCCCGCAACCGGTGCCGCCAGGTGCGGTACCCGCCACTGGGCAGGATGCGCCGGGTGAAACCGGGCAATTTCCCGATACCCCCTCCCCCACTCCCGGATTGCCTGATGACCCCAGTGCGCCTATCGGCGCAGATGGCCTGCCTGCAATTGCCACGGATGCCCTGCCGGACGATGCGATTTCGCTACGTAATGGCGCGTTCGAACTGGAATTCACCAAGGTAGGCGCGCGCCTGAAGCAGGCTAAGGTGCTGCTGGGCAAGGGCGGGGTGGACTCGATTTCGCTGGTGCCGGAGATCGGAGAAACGATTC
>JBIKMR010000267.1:0-6022 GCA_044359155.1 Candidatus Hydrogenedentales bacterium
ACGACAAGGGGCTTGCTCTTAGATTCTGCGCGGGTTGCCGTGGTGGCCGTGAGCGTGGGGCTAAAGTTGCCCGCCGCAGGATAGGTGTAGGTGGGATTCGGCAGCGTGCTGATATCACTGATGGTGATGGGGTTGCCATCGAAGTCCCAGTTATACGTCACCGCTGATTCTGTGCCTACGCGAGTGCGGTTGGTGAACTGCACGATAGTGTTTGTAAACACGCTGTTCGTGTTGACAACGAAATCGGGGCGGGGCGGATCGACTGCAACGATAAGGTTGCGCTTGGTTACCGTGGCCGTGTTGTTCTGCGGGGCGCTGGTGGTGATGGTGAGGCTTACCGAATAGGTGCCCACGCGGTCGTATCCATGGCGCGGGTTCTGCTCGGTGCTGGTTTCGCCATCGCCAAAGTTCCACAGCCATTGGGTAATGCGGCCACTGCCGGGGCTGGTACGGTCTACAAACTGCACCGCCTCGGGGCAGGTGACCGGATCAGAGCAGGTGGACGGGTTTGTTTCGAGTACCTCGAAGTCGGCCTTCGGGGCCGCGAAATCGAGGGAGAGCGGAACCACGGCAGTGTCAGAGCCGTGTGCTGAGATAACGGTCAACTCCACGTTGAAGTTGCCCGCGCGCGAGTAGGTATAGGTGGGGTTCTGCACCGTGCTGACGCCGCCATCGCCAAAGCGCCACACGCGCGAGGTGATGGGGGAGCTGCCGGGAACCGAGCCATCATTGAACTGAATCACGTCGCCCACAATGGGGTTAACCGTGCTGATGTTGATAATGGCCTCGGGCGCGGATTTGCGCTTCACGAGGATGTAACCCAGCTTCTCTTCAACAGCAGACGAGAACTCGGTTTCCACCGAAAGCTTCACGGTGAACAGTCCCGTTTGCGAATACTGGTGACTGGGGTTTAGCGCGGTGCTGGTGCTGCCATCGCCGAAGTCCCACACGCGCTTGGTAATGGGGCCCGCGTTCGAGGTGGTCAGGTCGGAGAACTGCACGCTGGCGCCTGAGAAGACTTCGCGGGGGGAGGCCGTGAAATCAGGCGTGGGCTGGGGGTCGCCCACCACCACGTAGTTTTCCCGGGTGAAGGTTTCGCTGCCGTTCGTGGTGGTCAGCGTAAGGCTCACGGCATACACGCCGGGCTGGCTGTATACGTGAATCGGTGAAGCCTCGGTGCTGGTGTTGCCGTCGCCAAAGTTCCAAAGGTAGCCGGTGATTGCACCGGCGGCTGGCGTGGCGTTGCTCAGATTGCTGAAGTTGATAGTTTGCCCAACCCCCACGCGGCGGCTGGGGATCGAGAAGTCCGGGTCAAGCCGGTCGTCGGCAAATACGTCGAGCACCAAGCGGGAAGCGCCGGGAACGTCCAGCGTAATGGTGCCACGGTTGGCGCCCAGCACCGTCTTCGAGCGATCCAGCCTGACCGGTATGGTAATGCTCTCGGAAATGCTGCCCACCAGGCAGCCCGCAGCAGCGTCCAGACAATCATTCACGCCGATCCAAGATTCGCTGCTGCGCAGCGTAAGCGGCTCGGGCTTGGTGGTGCTGAAGTTGGTGCGTATGGTCAGCTGGATGACCTCGGTGGTAGAACCGAAATCGAGCATGGCCGGATTGGTGATCAAGGCCAAGCCCACGTCGCGCGTAGGACAACCGCTCAATATTCCCGCCGCGAACAGGATAAAGGACGCTGCAAGCGCCCCTTTTACGCTTCGGACTAGGCCCATAATACGCACTCCGATAATCACTTGCCCAAAGACACTCACTCGTCAGCACAATGGCTGACACCCCAAGCGGCCAGCTTTCCACACGGAAACGGCCAGCCACACACTTCTCCAGCGTTGCTCGCCATGATGCCACGTTCCCCGGAAGCTGTCAACAAATAAGCACTCGCCAAGCGTTGACAGGAAACGGCCCTTTATCTGAAATCCAATCCAAGGTCCCTTTGTATAAGGTGAGCGCGCCGTGGGCGCAGAGTTTTAACGAAGGGCAATATAATTTAACTGACGGGTGTTTTGTGTTATATTAAGGGTCTGCGGAAGAAAGCTCGATATCAAAGCGGTGACCTCGTGTGTAGTCCAAAATGCAGAATTATTACTATTCTTGCATCTCTTGGAAACCTTGCGTAACGCAAGCGGGTCAGATCGGTACTTTCTTAACTGGTGGCTAACCGATGCGCGATATTTGCGCCCGTTCGGACTCTGATACTGGAGAGGTTGATGAACTCGAGATTATACAGTCTAGCAATGCTGACAGCGTTTGCGCTCGTTACGACGGGCTGCGAGGCCGTGCAAGGCAAGCTGAAAGATAAAGAAGCCGAAGATGCCACGACCGCAGCCGCTGCTCCGGAAGTTCTGATTCCTGTTGAGGCCAAACGCGCGGTGCAACGCAGCATCTCGGATTACTTTGAAACCACCAGCCGCGTGCTCGCCGAGCGCCGAGTCGAAGTGGTTTCCAAAGGCACGGGCGAGTGCGTGGAAGTGCTTGTGCAGGAAGGGGATAAGGTCACCGAGGGCCAAGTGCTGGCTCGGTTGGACCGCAAGGAACTGGATGCCCAGGCCCGGCAGACCCGCGTGACGTTGCGCATGAACGAATACCAAATGTCGAAGGCGAAGGAGCAGCAGGAGAAGGGTATCTTGAGTTCCTTCGAGGCTGACAACGCCCGCTTTGCTTATGAACAGGCGCGGGCAACGCTGGATTTACAAGAACTTCAATTGACGCACCAAGATATTGTGGCCCCGATTGCGGGCGTAATCACGCAAAAGGTGGTGCAGAAGGGCATGGTCGTGGGCACGGGCATTCCCGTGTTTAGTATTGTGGACCCTGATTCGTTCCTACTCCCCATTACCCCCCCCGAAAAAGAAGTGCAAAGCCTGCGCGAGGGCCAGCTTGCCGAAGTATCGGTGGACTCTGCTCCGGACAAAGTATTCAATGTGACCGTGCGCCGCATTGATCCAGCTGTGGATCCGGCCACGGGCACCATTCGGGTGATTCTGGATTTCGATGCCGCAGACCGCGCGATGCTTAAAGACAGTGCCTTTGCGCGCGTAAAGCTGATTCTCGAAACTCGCGAGAACGTGCTGACCGTGCAGAAGGACACGCTGGTTGAAGAGAACAGCCGCAAGTACCTGATGGTGTTGAAGAAGCAGGACGCCACAGCGGAAGCCGCCGCTGACGCGGTGCCTCGCTATGTGGCCGAGCGCGTCGAAGTGACGACCGGCCTTGAAGACAGTAATTTCATTGAGATTTTGCAGGGCATAGATGCGGAATCCCTGATTGTGACGCTGGGCCAGCATACCCTCAAGGCAGGCGCGGTAGTAACCATTACCAACGCGGAAGAGGCCATCATGGCCAATATCGCACTGCCTGCCGAAGACGCGATTGCGGCAAGCAAGAACGAAATATTCGATCCGAAGGGCGGGGATCGTCGCGAGAAAATGCTGCGCTAGCCCGCGCCGGGAACCTTGCCCTTCATGAACGAGCCCGCCCCCATCGAGCCACCCGCGTCTGAAAAAGCCTACCGGATGGCGATCCGCCGTCCCGTGACGATGGTGATGATTTTCCTCACCGTCATCGTTTTTGGCTGGCGCTCCTACAACCACCTTCCCGTCAACCTGATGCCGGACATTTCGTACCCCACGCTGACTGTGCGGACGGAGTACGAGGGCGCGGCCCCCGAAGACGTGGAGAAACTGGTAACCCGCCCGCTTGAGGCGATGCTCAGCATCGTAGGCGGGCTGGTGGAAATCAGCAGCGTTTCGTCCCCCGGCCTGTCCGAGATTGTGCTCGAGTTCACTTGGGGCACCGACATGAATACCGCGCAGCAGGACGTGCGCGACCGGCTGGACATCTTCGAGGCACCCGACGAGGTGACCGAGAAGCCGGTTATCCTGCGATTTGACCCCACGCTGGACCCGGTGATTCGCCTCGCGATTACCAGCAACGCCACGCCCGATGGCGGCGATGGTGCATTCACCCCGGAAGAGGAAGTCGAAGCGCGCGCGGTGCTTACCAGCATTCGCGACGCGGTCGAGCGGCGCCTGAAAAGCGATCTTGAGGCAAAGAGCGGCATTGCACAGGTCGAGGTGAAAGGCGGGCAGGAACAGGAAATCCAGATTCTTGTTGATGCGCAGCGCCTCAAGGGCTTGGGCCTCACGCTGGACGATATTTCCGTCAGCCTGTCGCAGCAGAACATCAACCTTTCCGGCGGCAGCCTGCAAGAAGGCAAGACCGAATACCTTGTCCGCACGCTGAACGAATTCAAGACCGTCGAGGAAATCGGCCAGAGTCTTATTACCACGCCCATGGGCGGCCAGTTCACCCTTGCCGACGTGGCGGAAGTCTTCCTCGGCGAAAAGGAACTTGAGTCCGTGGTGCGCATTAACGGGCAAGAAGCCGTTGCGCTGGAGATTTTCAAAGAAGGCGACGCCAACACGGTCGAGGTCTGTAATCTGGCAAAAGACCTGTTGGGCTTCGAGCGCGAGCTTGGGACCGTCGAGGCGATGCAGCGCTGGATGCTGGCGAAGATGAAGGCGGCGGGCGATCCCAAGCCCGACCCCAACGCCCCCGCCGCTGCCCTGCCGCCAGACGAAGCAAAGGGAATCCTTGGCCGCCTGCCCGACAACGTGGAAGTGACCATCATCAGTGACCAGTCGCGCTTCATCAACAGCGCGATTTCCGAGGTGCAAGACGCGGCCATATCCGGCGGCCTGCTGGCGCTGCTCGTGCTGTTCCTTTTCCTCAAGGACCTCAAGTCCACCGTCATCATCGGGCTCACCATTCCCATCTCCGTGCTGGCCACCTTCGTGCCCATGTATATGGCGGGCATTTCCGGAGACATCATCTCGCTCAATATCATGTCCCTGGGCGGCTTGGCCTTGGGCATCGGCAACCTGGTGGACAACGCCATCGTGGTGCTCGAGTCCGTGTTCCGTTGCCGCGAAGAAGGCGACAGCGTGGTGGACGCTGCCGAGCGCGGCACGCAGGAAGTCGCGGGTGCGGTGACTTCATCCACCTTCACCACCGTGGCGGTGTTCTTTCCCGTGGCCTTCGTCGAGGGCATCGCAGGCCAACTCTTCCGCGACCTCGCGCTAACCGTTACCTTCTCGCAGGTGGCTTCGCTGCTCGTTGCGCTCTACCTGATTCCCCTTGTCGCGTCACGCAAGGGCGCGCACATCGAGGCGAACCGTTCGGTCATCTGGATCTTGCGGGCATTCCGCGAGAACCGCGACAAGCACGGCAAGAGCGTTGCCGCATCCATACTGCTGATTCCCACCACCAGCCTACGCTACGCGGTGGAATTCCTTGGGCAGTCCGCGCGGGAAGACCTGATTCCCTCACTGCAATCTGCCGCCGGCAAGGATGGCGCAGGCAAGGCGCTGCTGTCCATCGCGCTGCTGCCGCTGCTCCTTCCCGTGTTCGTGCTTCAGTTGTTCCTCAACCTTCTGAAGGTGATCGCGGTTACGTTCTTCTTCGCACTCACGGCCCTGCTGCTTGTGGCCTTCCTGTTAATCCGCTTCCTGATGAACGTGATACTTTGGCTGCCGCTGCGGATATTCGACTTGTGCTTCGAGACTCTGCGCCTCTCTTACCAAGTCATCCTTGTGAACTCACTGCGCTTTGCTCCTATCGTGCTGCTCTGCGCTGGGTTGCTTGCTGCACATGCCCTCTACGCCTCGCGCGGTATAGGCAGCGAATTGGTGCCCCCGATGAAACAGGGCGAGTTTGGCATCCGCGTGGAAGGACTTGCGGGCACACGCCTGGAAGAGACCGAGGCGCGCGCGCGCCGCATCGAGGATGTGCTGCGCGATGTGCCGGAAATCAAGACCGTCACGGTTGAGATTGGGCAGGAGGACGCCGGGCAATCCTCGGAAACCGGCGAGAACGTGGCCGAGTTCACCGTGCTGCTGCACGACCCCGAACGGGCCGCTGCCATGCAAGACGAGATCATCGACCGCGTGCGCAACCAGATAGGCACCTTCGCCACAGAAGAAATTACTTTCACGCTGCCCGCCATGTTCAGCTT
>JBIKMR010000049.1:0-20307 GCA_044359155.1 Candidatus Hydrogenedentales bacterium
AGACCGCTTTGCCATAACCCCACGGCGAACAACGCACGCGGGTGACGTGGCCGTCTGCGGCGGAATACACGGGCTGGCCGATGCCGCCGGTGCGCAGGTCGATGCCTGCATGAAACCTGCCGGGGCGATACTCGCCAAAGCTCGACGTGAGCACCCGCGGCAGATCGAGCGGCCAGCGGTAAGGATCGGACTGGGGAAAGGCGGCGACGGGGAGGAGGAGGGCCAGGACAAAGAGTGTACGCCGGGCACTTCCCATCCGATGCATGGCGCTGTTACCGCACATGAGGCCCTCTGGTGCCTAGATTCCTGCCTTCGCAGAATTGACGAATATGGGGGCCACCAGTTACTGAGCCTCGGGGGCGTCGCGCATGGAGGCGGGCATGTTGCGGGCGATGTCGAGGTAGACCTGCACGCGCTCGGGGTCCATCTCGATGGGGCGCAGGTAGTCGTCGAGCATGTCTTCTTCTTTCACCCGCTCCAGCAAGTTACGGATGTTGTCTTGTGCCTGTTCAAGTGGCACCTTCTCTTCGTCTTTGTTCGAGATGTAGAGGAAGAAGTGGTAGCCATGGGGGGACTCGATGACCTCGGAGAGTTCGCCCGGTTTCATGGCGCGCACGGGGCCTTGGTAGAAGGGGGGCAGGTTCTCGAAAGAAGGCACGGCCACGTGGCCGCCGCGTTCAGCGTCGGGTGCGTTGGAAACTTCGCGCGCCACCTTGTCCACGGATTCACCCGCGCGTACGCGGGACAATGCTTTTTCTGCGGCCTTGCGTGCTGCGTCGCGCGCGGCGGGCCCGGCTTGGTCTCCACCTTCGGGGCGGAGGAAGACCTGCTGCAAATGCACGCCGCCGGGCTTGGAGAAACGCTCGGCGTTGCTGTCGTAGAACTTCTTCACGTCCGCATCGGGAATGGAAATTTCTTTTCCCTGGACCAGGGCGTCGCGTGTCTTGGAGACGATCATGTCCTGCTTGGCGCTCGCGAGCACTTGCGCGCGGGTCATGCCCGCCTTCTCAAGGAACTGCTGCTCGGTCAGTTGTTCGTTGTTCTGCTTCAGCATCGCTTCCTGCATACTGGCAAGCTGCTCGTTAAATTCAGCCTCGACCTCGGCGTCGCTCACGGTGATGTTGCGCTTGGCGGCCTCGTTCAACAGGATGCGCTCGCGCACCATGCGGCGCAGGCATTCGATTCCTGCCTGAAAGCGCAGCTCATCGGTCACCTTCTCCACGCCGGCCATCTGGCTCAACTGGGCAAGCTGGCTTCGGTAGAGGTTGAGGTAGTCGGCGCTGGAAATCTCTTTGCCATCCACCACGGCAACGGGGCCGCCGGGCACGGACTTCTCGATGACGTCCATGCTGGCGAGGTCGGGGGCCTGGGCCAGGGCTATGGCACTAAACAGGGTGCAGGCAAGGGCTACGGCGATGCGCTTCATTCACGGTCTTCCGGTTGGGGTTCAGGCGCTGCGGGGGCTGGCTGGAGAACCGGTGCAGGGGCCTCGGCAGATTGGTCTGCCGCCGCCGCCGCACCGCCCGCCGAGCCCAGCAGGCTCAAGGATTTCTTTTCAACTTCCACGGGCGGGCCAAACTCGTGTTCGGCCACCAGCAACACATACCACACGTATATGCCGACGATGGCGTAGCCTACCACAAAGGTGGCCAGCGCCCCAATGAGCACCTGCGCGGCGGGCACGGGGTTGCCTAGCCAACCGGCCAGCGCATAGGCGAATAGCGCCAGGGTCATGAACAGCGCGCCAGCGGCCATAGCCATGCGGTGGGGCTCGAGCACCAGCCACTGGGGCCCCCGGTCCACAAACACTTTGCGATAGCTTGGGCGGCGCACCAGCTTGGGCTGCTCGTGGTCGTACGCGGAACGCACGATGAGGCGCATACCCGGTTTCGGTTTGCGCAGCGGCTTCGCTCCCTTGCCTTTGCCTGCTTTCTTTGGCGGGGCCATGGTGGGGTTAGCCCGCCAGCACTTTGGCGCAGGTGTCCGCCAGCAGTTTGCCGTCTGCCAAGTCGCCCAGTTCCTTCTTTAGCGCGCCGGTCAACTTGCCCGCGTGGTTCACCTCGGGGTGGGCCGCCACATAGGCCCGGACCTTTTCTTCAATCTGTTCCGGCGTCAACTGCCGGGGCAGGAATTCTTCAAGCACCGCAATCTCGATGCGGTAGGCCTCGGCCTCGTCGGCCTTACCCAGTTCTACAAACTGCTCCACCGCCTGCTGGCGCTTACGCACTTCCGAGCGCAGCGTGAGTATCGCCACCTCGTCGGATATCTCGGTGTCCTTCGCGCTTTCCTTTTCCTTCAGCAGCAACGCGCCCTTGGCCATGCGCAGGCACTCCAACCGGGCCTGCTGCTTGGCCTTCATCGCCTCCTTCATCGCGTCCTGTATCTGCAATTTGATGCTCATGGCGGTCCTGTTCCTTTTCTGCACGGAGCCTGTAATCGAGCTGCATTATAGCGCGTGGAAAATTGCAGGCGCGATACAGGCGCAAAGCAGTTCCAGCAAAGGTCTTTACGGGCCTTTTCGCCCAAACATGGCGACACCCGATCAACACAGAAGGAGGGTTTCGCCATGAAGCATTACACCGAAGACACCGAGGACACCCGCGCCAACCGCTTTGCCGTGAACTGTCCGCCCCACATTCTCGACCTGTTCGACCGCAAGCGCGCCGCGTGGTATGAATCGCCCCGCGCGGTGGCACGGGGAGTCGAGCGTGGGCGCGAAAAGGCGGAGCGGCTGGCATGGGTGCGCACGCAGATGGTGTTGCGGCTCACCCCGCGCGAGCAGCAGTGCATCACGCTCTATTACTTCCGGGGGCTAACCTACGAGCAGGCGGGGATGGCCACTGGGACCCATGCGTCGAGCGTGTTGCGAGGCGCGCAGCGGGGCATACGCAAGCTGCGCGCCGCGCGGGAGCGGGAGGGGGGTGATGCGCTGTAAAGTTCTGGTGTAGGTGCCAGGCATGCCTGGCACCTACGGGGTAAGTGCCTGGTTGTGGCTGCGTGCGCAGGCTGCGTTGTAACGCGGAAAGCCGATGGCAAAAATTCACCGCAACACTGCGCCGCGCAGGCTGTCGTAGCGCATCCAGAACTTTCGGAGGCGGTCCTGCACTTGCGGCTGTATTTCGAGGTTCGAGTATTCTGCGATCACGTAGAGGCGCGTCAGGTCCTCGGCGGTTTCGCGCAGGGCTTGCAGGCGCTCGGGGAATTCCGCCATGAACTCGTGCGGGGTGCGGTCGGGGTCGCGGGGCTGGCCCACGTCCTGGGCGAGTGCGCAGAGCGCGTCGTAGGAATAGACCACCTTGTCGCGCAGGGGCAGCGGGCTGTCCATGGGGTTGCGGAAGGCGGCGCTGGCGGAAAGCTCGCGGCTCATGCGCACCTGCCACGGGCGCATCCCCGGCACCTGCGCCATGGCGAAGAGCCCCTCGAAGAACTTGCGCAAGCGAGACATCGCACCGGGGCGCTTGTTCTTGTTGCCCGAGCCGATGGCGCGCGCGAGGAATAGCAGGCCAACGATGACTACGCACGCCCCACCCACGGCGAGGACGATGAGCACGGCGTAGCCAACCACGGGGGAGGCTTCCATCATCTGCATCAGGGGACTGCTCACGGTGCCGTCGGTGTTGCTGCCACCGGTGGACTGGTCGGCCTTACCGCTGCTACCACCTTCACCGGGGTTCTCTGCGCCGGGCGTGTTCTTGGGAGACTTGCCCGGCCCGGTCTCCTCGCTCTCGATGTCCGCCGCAAGGTCGGGGTCTTGGGGGGCGGGCTGCTGTGTGTTGGTGCTGCTTTCGTATTCGCGGTAATCCCAGCCCTCAACGTGGCGGGCGTTCATGTCTATCTCGCGCGGGCCCACGCGGAAGGTTTCGGGCGCGCCGGTGGTGGGGCCAAGGAATCCGCCCAGCAAAACGAGCGCCACCATGAGGATGCCGAATCCCATCCAGAACCAGCTAACGCCGGGGGGAATGGGCACGCCGCGTTCTTGGCAATAGCCGCGCAGGCCACGCAGGCTGGTAAGCATGAGCAGCCCCAGCGCTGCCAGCGTGTATACGCCCACGAAGAAATACGCGACATTGGTCATGCTCGGGCCGCCGTTGCGCAACACGGGGTAGCCCAGCGCAAACACCGCCAGCACGGGCAGGGACACATAGAATATCGACACGCCCGGATGGCTCTGCGGCAGGCGGTCGCTCCAGGTCTTGGGCTTTTCGGCTTGGGTCATCGCATCGGCCAGCGCCATGGCGGCGGCTTGGTCACGCTCCAGCGGATCGTAGGCCTCGACCGTGTCGGTGAGGATATACGGCGTCTCCTCGGTCTTGCGATTCACCACGTCTTTCACCTGCGCGGGCAGGTTGCGCATGTTCTCGCGGGTGCGCATGGCAGAGAGGATGGTGCCCTGCACGATACCCACCTCGCCCGACGCGGAGCTTTTGTCCACACAGCATTCCTGCGTGAGACGGTTGGTGACCCACCAGAAGAAGCCCACCACGCAGAGGTTGAAGAAGAGATCAATCCATGCCTGGTCCATCATGCCGGGAACATAGGAGCCGCTGTTCTTTGAGGTGGCCAACGTGAATAGGGTGACCACCATAAGCATGAGCAGGATGTAGACCATCGACTGCTCCTTGCCATCACGCGCGACCAGCCGGTTCAGCGCCACCACCCCGAGCACGAAGAAGATGGAGACGCCGCGCAGGCGCAGGTCGTCTTGCTCGGTGAAGATGAAGCGCACGTCGAGCAGGTAAAGAATGAGGGATAGCATCATCACGAAGATGAGCGTGGGGGTGAGGAAGTCGATGAAGTAATCCGCGAAGCTGAGGGGAACCGGGGGCTTCTTGCGGTTCTGCCCCTTGCCGCTAAGGCTGAGGAAATCGTAGCTGGGTAGGTTTGCCTGGGCCTTGCCCGGCGCGTGCAGTTCATGCACGGGAGCGCTGGTCATCAAGTCCTCGAGTGTCGGCGGCGGGGCGTCGTTCTCGGGGCGTTTCCAGCCGGGGTCAAAGGCTTGCGGCATTCGTGCTCCCCTTATTGCCCGATGGCCGCTGGGTTGATTTCATGCAGCGAGCGCTCATGCTCGATGTGGATCACGGCGATGTGGTGCGGGGCAAGCAGGCGGCATGCTTCCCTGTACGCCGCGTTGTGCTTGATGAGGAACACCGTTACGTTGAAGCCGGTCTGTTTCATGCTGGCCAGCGCCCAAGCCAGTCGCTCGTCCACTTGCGGCACAATGGGCAGCAGCGCCGCGTCGCGCGGCAGGTTCACAAACGCAGCCTGCACCAGCCCGGTTGCGTCCAGCCCAGCGCCCGGCATCACGCGGGCGAGGTTCTCGATTATGCGCTGCGCCTGCACCGGGGACCGCGTGGTCTCCACAGAGAGTGGACTCAACCGAAGCGCGGACTTTTCCTCTGCTGCCATCAAGTCTTCAATGGCGTAGCGGTTCAGGGCTTGGGACTGCTCGGCCTCATAGCGCGCAGCGTCTGCCGCGTCACGCGCATTGGTGGCCATGCCCACCTGTTCGCCGGACACTTGCAGCAGGTACGCGATCGAGGCCGCCGTCGTAATAGCCAGCTCGATACGCTCTTCCTTCTCTTCCGGCACATAGCTCTCGTTGTGCAAATCGAGCAGCACCGTGCCGCCACTCACGCTGGACGGCTCGTAGGTTTTCACGTAGAGCGTGCCCGTGCGCGCGGTGAGTTTCCAGTGGATGCGCTTAAGCGGATCACCCGGCACGTATTGGCGGATGTTGTTGATGCGGGTGGGGTCTTCATAGATTCGGTTGCTCAGGCGCACCGGCCCCTGAGGGCGGCGCGTGGCAATGTTGAAGGTGTCGATGTAAGCCACCGTGGGCAGCACGCTGAAGTAGTCGCGCCGCGCGCCGGTGAGGAAGCGCTTCTCGAGGCCGAAGAGATCGCCGGATTCCATCATCAGCGGGCCCACCCGGTGGTAGCCGCGCTTGGGACAGGTGAGCGTGTAGTTCAGCGTCACCGACTGCCCCGGCATCAGCGAGGCCAGCCGCTTATTGTCCCCCACCATCTCGCAATGCGGTGGGTGGTAGTCCTCGATATACACCCACGGCACTGGCCAGAAGTTGGGATTGGTGACGGTTACAGATACCGCCGTGTCCTCGCCCTGCTGCAACAGGGTCTGGCTGATGGTGCGTTCGCAGTCCAAACGCCACAGCCACACGCGGGAACTGGCCTTTGCCAATATGGCCAGCCCGAGGAAGATATAGACCGCGAAGGCCACATAGGGGCTCGCGAATACGAAGGCCCCGAACAAGATGGCTGCCGCCGTGAGTATCCAGTTCACTTGCTTCATGGGATTGAGGATAGCACAGGGAAGGAAGAGGAGACCTTACGGTCGGAAGAGTGGCGCGGTCAGGAGACCACGCCACAAAAGCGTAGGGGTTACCGACCGGCGTTTAGATGATTATCAAAGAAGTCGGCGAGGGTGATGATCTCTTGGGACATGGTGATCCAGGGGTGGGCACCGCCCTTCTTTACGTGCAGTTCCACTTCATTGCCTGCGGCCTTGAGCGCTTCGACCATCTTCTCAGATTGCGAGAGGGGAACGATGGGGTCCACGTCGCCATGGTGGAACTGGAAGGGGGTGTTTACTTTCTTCACGTATTGAATAGGGGATATGGCCTTGGCGGCGGCCATCATCTCTTCATGCGTCTTGGTGTCAAGGCCCACGGGGAAGAGCGCATCGCCGATCAGCTCTTTCACGTCGTCTGTACTTTTGCCCTCGAACTCAATGAAGTCCACCGGGGGGAAGAAGATTCCTGCGGCGGCCACTTCGGTGGAGGGGCGCATAAGGGGATCGGCGGCGTCGGGCTGTGCAGGTTCTGCCGTGAGTATGGTCATCAGCGCCAGGTGACCACCCGCCGATGCACCCATGATGCCGATGCGGTCGGGGTCGATCTTGTATTTGTCGGCATTGGCCTTGATATAGCGAATGGCGGTCTTGATGTGTTGCACCATTTCGGAGACGGGGTATTCGCCACGCGTGCCAGGGCGGACGGCGAACACGGTGTAGCCGCGCACCGTATAGATGCTGAAGGTCTGGAATCCCTTGTGTTCCTCAAGACGGCCCCGGCTCGAGTCCCAGCCACCGCTAATGACGTCGATGATGGCAAGGCTCTTGCCCTTGTCCGTAGGCTTGAAGTATTCAAAGCGGTTCTCGCCCGTGGGCACGAAGATGTCCATAAGGAAATCCTTGCCGCCGATGTTGGCGTAGACGTGATCGATCTCCTGCTCGTAGGGCTCTTGCCCAACCACGGCGGCAAACGCCAGCGCGGGCGCAAAGAGGGCGAGCAGGGCGACAAGGGTGAAGCGGCGCATGGGGAATCTCCAATAGAATCAATAGCCAGAGATAGAAGACTAGGCCATGCCAGCATCGCGGCACAAGTTAAGAAAGAGTCGCCACAAAAAGCCCGCCCCCGCAATCGTGGGAATTGCGGGGGCGGAAGCAATGGATTAATTCGGTTACTTGTTTACGGTCTTGGCGAGGTCGGCACCGGCTTTGAATTTGGCGACCTTCTTGGCTGCAATCTTTATTTCCTTGCCGGTCTGTGGGTTGCGGCCCGTGCGTGCGGCGCGCTTGGCGATGGACTCTACGGCAGCCTCGAGGTTCCTGATTTCAGCTTGCGTTGCGGCACCAGATTCAAGAGAGACGTTTACGTCGATATAGGGATAGACCGTTGCTGATGCCGTGCCGGTGGGTGGGCAGTTCTCGGGCAGGCCCGCGCAGGGGTCATCGGCGACCGAGGCGGAAATCTCGATGTCTTCCACGAACATGCCGAAGCCGCCGATGTCCACCTGCTCGCCCGCATTCACTTCGTCGATGATGGTGCTGAGCAGGGTGTTGTAGGCGGCGAGCACGCTCGACTGCGGAAGGCGGGTTTCGGCCTGCATCTCCTTGAGGATATCCGCGTCTGTCGCGATGTATCCATCGTATTCACCATCGAGGCATTCGCCCACGGGTTCGTCTTCTACCACCGGGGGCAGGGTTTCCAGCGAGCCACCAATTTTGAGGTCGCTGCGTTCCACACCACCCAGGACGACCCCGGCGATGGTATATCCGAATGCGTTTGCAATGACTTCGTAGCCACCACTTTCGTTTGAAGAGCGAACGATTACGCCGAGGATTACGCCCTGCACCGTGCCCGATGACTGGCCGGGGCGGGGGGAGATGAGGACTTCATCGCCCTGCTGCACGGCCTCGCCGTTGTTCGGGCCGAGTACCCATATCGAGCCATCGGACTGCGGCACAATGCGGGCGAACTTGTTTTGGAAGGGGGTATGGCGTCCGCCTTCTTCCTTCTTTGCCGTGAAGCTGGAGGATGCGGAGAAGTCCACCTCGACGTCGGATGCGCAGCCGCCGGGCGAGGCGACGCGCTTGGAAACGGAGAAGGAGCCAAAGCCCACGAGCGAAAGGCGGTCGCCCTTCTTGAGTGCCTTACCGGTTGCGTTTACAAAGGCATCCAGCGCGCGGCCTGAATCGGCCTTGGTGAGTTTCGAGCCGTTGGCAATCGCATCCACCAGCTCTGCCTTGTTCATTGCACTGGCCGTGCCGCATAGCATCCCCATGCCTGCAACCGCAACCACTGCAAATTGATACACCTGTCTCATCGAATTCTCCTCCCGTTCCCCATGGCGAATGCCCGAATGACACGGCAAATGCCGGAATGGCATTGCGTGCTTTTACCAAGGCTACCATAGATTATGGGCTCCGGCAAGGAAGGGGAGGAAAGTTTCCGTGTCTAAAAACACGTGCGGCCCCGAGGTTTCCCTTGGGGCCGCGAGCGTTGATAGGCTTTGTGGTTCTACTTACACGAGGGAGATGGCGACATTGGCCGCGTGCGGTCCTTTGTCTCCATCCACTAATTCATAGACTACCGCATCCCCCTCCCGTAGGGTGCGAAAGCCCTCCATCTGGATGGCGCTGTAATGCACGAAGACATCGGTGCCATCCTCCCTCAATATGAATCCATACCCCTTCTGATTGTTGAACCACTTCACCTGGCCGTTGAAACGACCGAACGACAATGCTTCCAATTCAACTGTCCTCCCTATTGCGCCGGGGAGACGTGGTCACTTCGCCATCCCGGCCCCACTCCAATAAACCGGAAGCGCAACGAGCATTAACATAAACCGAATACAGCTTTCTGTCAATAGAGTTGCGAATTTCAAGAATATTCCAAGAATCTAGAATTACTTGTCCGCAGTAGGGGTGGTGGTCCGCAATAACCGCAAGGCGTTGAAGATGACGAGGAGAGAGGCACCCATGTCTGCGGCGATTGCGGCCCAGAGGCCGGCCATGCCGAGGGCGGCCAGACCAAGGAACAGGGCCTTGGTGCCGAGTGCGAAGGCGATGTTCTGAAAGATGATGGCACGGGTGGCGCGGGCGTGGTGGAGGAGCCAGGGGAGGCGGGTGAGGTCGTCGTTCATGAGGGCGATGTCTGCCGTTTCGAGCGCGGCGTCTGTTCCCGCTGCGCCCATGGCAATGCCGACGGTGGCGGCGGCGAGGGCGGGGGCGTCGTTTACGCCGTCGCCCACCATCGCCACACTGCCGAGGCGCTGGACCATGGCCTCGACGGCGCGGACTTTTTCCTCGGGGTTCAGGCCCGCGTCCACGTGGTTCAGGCCCATGTCCTGCGCCACGCGCTGTGCCGCGTCAGGGTTGTCTCCGGTCAGCATTCGCAGTTCGCTGATTCCCGAGGACGAGAGTTGCGCGAGCACCGTGCGCGATTCCGCGCGCGGCGCATCGCGCAGGGCAATGGCCCCAAGCAACTGGTCGCCACGCCCCACCAGCGAGAGGGTGCAGCCTTGCGTATCGTTGGGTGTCAATGCGTTACTGGTCCAGCGTGCGGCATAGTCTGGGCTGCCTGCCCAGCAGGTGGCTCCGTTCACTTCTCCCGACACGCCGAAGCCATGCACGGCGCGGTGTCCCACGGCGGCCTCGGTGCGAATGCCTTGGGCTTCGGCATGGCGCAGTATCGCCTGCGCCAAGGGATGGTTGCTGCCTTGCTCCAGCGCGGCGGCTACGTTGAGCAGATCTCCTTCGGTTGTACCCGCTGCGGGGTAAACTCCCGCCACTTCCGGCTTGCCCACGGTGAGGGTGCCGGTCTTGTCGAAAGCGATGCCACGAATCCCCGCCATCTGCTCCAAGTAAAGCCCGCCCTTGATCAGCACGCCGTTTCGCGCGGCGCTGGAAAGGGCGGCGGTTATCGCCACGGGTGTGGAGACCACCAGCGCGCAGGGGCAGGCGATGACCAGCACCACGAGGGCGCGATAGATGGAGGCGTCCCATGCAGCGCCCACAAGCAGCGGCGGGGCCACGGCCACCATCAGGGCCAGCAGCATCATGGCGGGGGTGTAGTAGCGGGCGAAGGAATCCACCCATTGTTCTGCCGGGGCGCGGCGGCTGCGGGCTTCCTCGATGAGGCGCAGCATCCGCGCGATCATCGAGTCCTTCGCCACGCGCGACACCACCATCGTCAGCTCGCCGGTCTGGTTGATGGTGCCCGCGAGCAAGGCATCGCCCACGCCGCGCGCCACTGGCACAGACTCGCCGGTCATGGGGGATTGGTCCACGAGGCTTTCGCCCACCAGCACGTCGCCATCCAGCGGCACGCGTTCACCGGGGCGCACGATGACCTTTGCTCCAATGGCGACAGTCTCGACGGGGCGGTCCATCAGGTCGCCATCGTGCGGGCAGACCACGCGCGCAGTGGCCGGCGTGAGCGCCATAAGTGAGGTAACAGACCTGCGGGCGCGCTCGATGTTCCACGATTCCATGAGCAGGGAAACAAGGAAGAGGAAGGCGACGGTTGCACCCTCGGCGTATTCGCCCAAGGCGAGCGCGCCCGCAATGGCAATGGCCATAAGCAGGTGCATGTCGGGGCGCGCAAAGCGGAGGGAGATGAGGGCCTTGGGGCCGATGTGCACCAGCGCCACCAGCACCCCAAGAACAAAGAGGGCGGCGGCGATGAGGGGTGGTTCCGTTGCGCCGGTGAGCGCGGAGAGGGCGCCGCTTGAAACGGTATGGACGCCATAGCCCAGCACGAGTCCGCTGCCCGATAGGCTTGCCAGCCACACGAGTCTAGGCTCGGCCCAGCGTCCATTGGTGGGCTTGGCGTGTGTCGCCTCGTTCCAACGCTCGGCACGCAGACCGGTGGTCTTCACCAGCGCGAGTATGGCGGGGTCGTCGCGTTCCGTTGGGGGGCGGTGCAGCGTGAGGGTGCCGCGCATCAGATCGAAGCTAAGCTCTTCTTCGACTCGCACTGCAGGCCCAAGCGCCCGCCGCAGCAGGGCGACTTCCTCGGCGCAGTCCAGCCCCGTCACGCGAAGGACGAGGCATTCGGAACATTCGTGCGATGGGGGTGAACTGGACACATTACTGCCTTGTATTACTTGCCGGTCCCACAGAAACCATCGTCGCTTTCGCCTTCGGCGCAGGGTTCGTATTCTCCCAGCGCGAAAAGCTGCACCATGCGCAGCAATTCCGAAAGGGAGATTTGCCACAAGGGGGTGGCGTAGTCAGCGTCGTGGGGGTCGCAGTCTGCGTCGCCAATTCCCGGGGCGTAGCCATCGGGCTTGGTTTCGTCGCAGTGGAAAATTTCGGCATTGTAGAACTGCACCACGCGGAGCAGCTCGCTCAGATTCATCTGGCCGTCGGCGTTCTCGTCCGCGCTGTGTATGGGGTCCAGTATGGGAGGCTCGTTGTCCTCGTTCAGGCAACTCACCGCGCCGGAGGGCAGTAGGTTGTAGTTGGCATCGGGGCTGGACGGCACCACCCCGATGGCGTACTCGACATCGCCATCTTGCGCGACATCGTCTTGCCCAGTCACTTCTGCAAACTGGGGTTCGTCCCAATTGGCGGCGGTGAATAGCAGCGAGGTGGGAAGCACTTGTCCCTCAGATGGCGTGGTGGTTACAAGCGTCAAGGTCACGTTCGCAAAGGGCTGGCATTTCAGCACAACGCTGAAGCTGCCTTGGTCGCCGTCCTCATTTGTCAGCAGTGGCTCGCCGCCGGGCACGTTGATGGTGAAGCCCGAGGTATCGTCGTCCACGCAGGTGACAGATACATCGTCCACGTCGTTTGCATCCAGCGCATCATACGCGGAGTCGGCGGATACGGGGTCGCCCGTGACAATGGTGAAGGCCTTGTCGCCGTCGTCGATGTCGTCGTCTGCCGGAGTAATGGTGACGAATTTGGGCTGCGTAAGGCCCGCCGTGAAGAACAGGTTGCTAAAGCTGGGGTTGCCCTCGCTGGGGTCGGTGGTGGAAATGCCGAGGCTCACGGTCTGCGTGGGCGGCAGCAGGGGCTTGATGCTGAACTCGACAGAAGGGCCGTTCTCGGTAAGCACCACGCCGGACACGGGGGTGACTTCAAAGCCGGGGGTGTCGTTGTCCATGTTGGTGAGCACGATGTTGTCCACGACCAGCCCGCCGTAGCCGGGGTCGTTACTGATGGTGATGCTGCTGTCCACGAGGTAGGTCACGTCGCCGTCTTGTAGGGCGTCATCCACGCCGTTGACCTGCGCCGTCTGCGGCACGTTCCAATTCTCGGGAGTGAAGGTCAGCGTCAGCAGGTTGCCGAATCCCTGCATCGTACCCTCGGTCGTGTCCACGGAAGTGAAGGACAAGCTCACGTTTGCGGTGGGCGGTGCATCGAGCACCACGGTGAACTGGGCGCTCTCTGGAGTCTCGCGAGTGACGAGGCCGGAAGTGGGAGTGATGGTCACCCCCGGCACGGCCTGCTCGCCGTGGATGGCGAAGGCGAAGTCCGGCGAAATCGGCAGCGTGCCGGGGTTGCCTTCCTGCGAGCAGTCTTCAATCCGCGCGCCCCATTCGTTCACGCAACCCAAGCCAAGGGTAGGGGCAGTCTGCATCCACGCGCTCGGCGCACCGCTTGGAACTCCGCTTCCCTGCGCCGATGCGGACTCGGTCCACAGCCATTGGCCAGAAGTATTCAGCGACATGTCCGGCTGCACCATCAGCCAATAGGTTCCCGGTTCCAGAAAGATGCCGCCGTCGGGCAGGGGTATGGACAGGGTGCCGCCCTGTGGTTCGGTGAAGGGGAGTAGCGGTTCGAAGAGCAGGGCGCTTCCCAGCGTGACGGTGTTCGGCAGGCCAGCGGCATTCTCGAACAGGGCAAGATTTACGCCCGCGGGCGGCACGGGATTCTGCGGCTGCGCCACAAAGCGGCCCCGCGCCTCGATGCGCTGCACATGCCAGCCGCGCGAAGCGCCGGACTGCACCACGGTGAAGTCGTCTGCGCCGCGTGTTTCAAAATTGCCGAGGTTGGGATAGCGCTGTGAATTCACCCCGGCGGGCGACGCGGCCACGCCCGGCAGTGTGCTGAACAGGGTGGTCTCGGCGGCGCAGGGCAGGGGCACCGCCAAGGCGAACCCTGCGACCAGCGTTGTTAGGCTGATGAAGCTGCGCCACATATACTTTCCTCATTCCCGCTGCCCTGCGGAATTCACATTATCCGCCAACCGCGCATTCTGCGCAACTCCCCATGCGCCGTGGACTTAGCACGAAAACAGTTGGCTTGCCCCCGCCCGAAGTGTTACCCTCTTGCGCGCATGAGTCAGCGTTGCGCCACACGGTTTCAAGGGCGCGGCATTCGGAGGTTTGATGTACGAGGCTTTCTACGGGCTCAAAGAGCGTCCCTTCAACCTGACGCCCGACCCGAAATATCTTTACCTGAGCGATAAGCACAAGGAGGCCTTCGCGCACCTGCTGTTCGGCATCAAGAACCGCAGCGGGTTTGTGATGGTGACCGGCGAGATTGGCACGGGCAAGACCACGATCTGCCGCAACCTGATCAACCAGCTGAACCAGGACGTGAACCTGGC
The DNA here is from genome assembly GCA_044359155.1 of Candidatus Hydrogenedentales bacterium. Taxonomy (GTDB): domain Bacteria; phylum Hydrogenedentota; class Hydrogenedentia; order Hydrogenedentales; family JAEUWI01; genus WGMK01. The sequence continues at coordinate 13,862 of JBIKMR010000049.1, forward strand.
GCTCATCTTCAATCCCTCGCTCAACCCGGTTGAGCTGATGCAGAAGATCAACGCCGAGTTTGGCATAGCGCACGACGCGACAAACGTGCGCGAGCTGGTAGACCAGCTCAACGTGTACCTGCTCGAGCAAGCCACGCACGACCGCACCTGCGTGCTCATCATCGACGAGGCGCAGAACCTTGCCCCCTCGGTACTCGAACAGATCCGGCTGCTGTCAAACCTCGAAACCGAGACAGAGAAGCTGTTGCAGATTATCCTGATTGGGCAGCCGGAATTGGCGGAGAAGCTGGCGTTGCACGAGCTGCGGCAGTTGAACCAGCGCATCACGGCGCGCTACCACCTGAAGCCGCTGGACCAGAAAGAAACGCACCAGTACATCCAGTATCGGCTGCACGTGACGGGGGGGAGGCGCAAGCTGAAGTTCACCCCGGCGGCAGTGCGGACGATATTCGGGCACTCGAAGGGCACGCCTCGCGTTATCAACGCGGTGAGCGACCGCTGCCTGTTGATTGGATATACGAAGGAAACGCATATCATTACGCCGCGCATTGCTCGGCAGTCCATACGCGAACTGCGGGGATCGTATCGCGATACGGCCAAGGACGTGAAGCGCTGGCTCTATTCGTTGCTACCCAGCCCTTCTTCCGTCGTGTTTGCTGCGCTGATTCTCATTGCGCTGGGTGGGGCGGGGCTGTTCTTCTCGCAGCCGATTAGCCAACTGGCGCAAGAGCTGGGCGCATTTAACAAGATATTGGCAGGCGGCAAGCCCCCGGTGTCTGCGCCGGATGCCAACGCGCCTGCGCCTGCGCCGGAAGTGCAGCCGTCGAGTAACGTGGTGGAGGTGCCCACCGACCCCGTGGTCCCTGCATCGCCGGTGATTAGCTCGGTAATCGAAACTATCACGCGCAACAACACCCCGCCGCCGGGGCCGCCGCCGCTGGCGGAGCGCGTGTCGCAACTCGCAGCGCCTGCCGCGCTAGAGGCCGGGGCCGCCGCGCTGCTTGCTGCATGGAACGCTCCGCTCGAAGGGGCCTATCCCGCCACCGCCGACCCCGCCGTCGTGCGCGACTTTGCGCAGCGTCATGGCCTGAGCAGTGAGTCGTTGAAGCCCGCGCTGGATCAGTTGCTGGCGATCAACCTGCCCGCGCTGGTGCGCGTGGGGGCATCGGGCGAGGGCCGCTGGATGGCGCTGATTGGCGCATCGGGCGACAAGCTGACCCTGACCGGCGCGATGGGCGAAAGCATTGAAACCACGCGCGAAGCCTTTGCCACCATGTATGCGAAGGAAGCCTATATTCTCTGGCGCGACAATGGGCCAAAGAAGTCCGGCTTGCTGCCGGGCCGCAGCGGCAAGAACGTGGCGGAGTTCAAAGATAAGCTGCGCTCGCTTGGTCGCATCAGTGCGGACAACACAACGGATATGTATGACGTGGAGACGGGGACGGCGGTATCCCGCATTCAAGCGGAAACGGGGCTACTGCTGGATGGCTTGGCCGGGCAGCAGGTGCGGATGGTGATGAGCAGTTGGACGGGCGGCGACGAAACCCCGAAGCTGGACGCGACACTGAAAGTGGCGGTGGCTACGCCTGCAACGCCAGTGGCTGTGCCGCCTGCTCCTGAGCCGGAGCGGAAAGCAGAGCCCAAACCGGAACCCAAGCCGGAACCGACGCCCGCGCCCGTGGAAGTTCCCGCGCAACCTGTGCCTGCCCCAGAGGTAGTACCTGCGCCCGTAAACTCGCCCGAACCTGCGCCGCAGCCGGATGCCGCCGTGGAACAGCCCCCGGTTGAAACGCCTGCGCAGCAGGACCCCGCCGCCTTGGTGCAAGTGCAAGAATTATCTGAACCGGTCGAGGGAAGCTTTGTGCCGGAAGTGGACGATGCCCGCAAGGAAACCACCCCGCCGATGAACGGCAGTGCACCGTTGGTGCCTGCGGAATAGACCACTGTGATCTGAGGATTTTTCTTGTCCCCTCGCCCCCGTCTTCGGGGGAGAGGGTTAGGGTGAGGGGGGAGGATGCTTGGGCGTGTTGCCTGTGGGCACAGACCTGAAGCGGAGTAAGTTACTGGTTGACTGGGGAGAGGGAGTGATAGCCGGATGAGTTCGATTCTCGACGCGCTGAAAAAGCTGGAAGAAGAAAAAGCCGCGCGCAAAGCGGTGGATGTTGGGTCGACTGATCCTGAAACGCCACTGGAGAGCTTCGAGGAAATTCCCCGCTCACGTCGGCGGCAGCAGCAAGAGGAAGTGCGCCTTTCCAACAAGACTATCCTTCTGCTGGGCGGCGGCTTGGCCGTGGCCTTGGTCGCCGTGTCGGTCACGGTATCCCTCGCGCTGATGCGCAGCACCGCGCCCGCGCAAGTGGCCATGGCGCAACCTGCCGCGCCTGTCGCTGCTCCTGTTGCTGCCCCCACCACGACCCCTGCTTCCGCAGCGCCTGCTGCGGCTGCGCCGTTGGCGGAATCCTCCCCGCGCGTCGAGTCGTTGCCGCCTGTGGCAAAGGTGGTGGAACCTGCGCCCAAGCCCAAGGTGGAGCCCAAGGCGGAAGCGCCCAAGCCCAAACCTGCAGAACCCAAACCTGCGGAAACCAAGCCAGCGGAAACCAAGCCTGAACCCGCGCCGCGCGTGGCGGCTGTGGAACCCGAGCAGCATCCGCTGCCGGAAAGCTTTCCTCCTATTGCTCCTGCGCCGGTGGAAGAACCCGCGCCTGCTCCCGCCCCGGCACCGGAGCCAGAAGCTGCTCCCGAAGCGCAGGAATCCATGGACCCCAAAGATGTGGCCCCCGTGGCTGACGTGAAAGAACTGCCGGTGCTGCGCACGTCAGACCGCATTTCCTTCGGGCTGGAGAACATGCGTGTGAACTTCCTGCGCGAAGCCACGCCCAATCGCCCGGCGGCCATGGCGGTGATAAACCTCAACAAGATTCACATTGGCGAAGTCATTCCCGGCACCAAGGCGCGACTCGTCGCGGTGGAGCGCGAGGGCATTGGCATTGAGATTACGGATTCCGGCAAGCGGTTTTACGTGCCGCTTTGATTCGACGGTGGTGAGGAGAGGGATTTAGAGAGTTTGTGACGTTTGCGGGTAACCCCCTCACCCTAACCCTCTCCCCCTGCCAAGGGGAGAGGGGACCTGAGGGTGGGGCGTTGGGGTCGGTGCTGCGGGTTAACATCCTCCGGATGTTGCGCTAGCCAGTTGAAAACTCGAGCGATAACATGAAGTTGGCTTATCTGGTCCCCTATCCACCTGGAAGGGGGAGAGGGTTAGGGTGAGGGGGTGACCCGCAAACCGCGCAAGTCACTAGCCACTCCAACCAGTAGACGACAAAGACGAATGCACTTGGAGGGACAGACCATGCGGCTATTGCACTACACACTTACCATCGCCCTTGCCACACTGCTTGCAGCCTGCGGCGGTTCCCAGCCTGCGGCCCCGGCCGCATCTGCACCGGGGGCACCGGCGGCTGCTACCGCGCCGGAGAAGCCGGAGATTGCGGTGATTCCCAAGGGGCTTGCCCACCAGTTCTGGCTCACGGTGAAAGCCGGGGCCGATGCGGCGGGTGCGGAGTTGAATGCCGACATCATCTGGCAGGGGCCCGCGAAGGAAACCGAAATTGAAAAGCAGATCAGCATCATTGACGACATGATCACGCGCGGGGTGGATGGCATCGTGATGGCGGCCTGCGATGAGAACGCGCTGATCCCCACGCTGGACAAGGCCATTGCCGCTGGCATCAAGGTGGTCACCATCGACTCGGGCGTGAAGTCCGATGCGCCCCTCTCCTTCGTGGCCACGGACAACGTGGCTGCGGCCAAGGCTGCGGCGGACGCGCTGGCGAAGCTCATCGGCGGGCCGGGCAAGGTGGGTTTGATTCCTTTCGTGCCGGGCGCGGCCACGTCGGAATTGCGCGAGCAGGGCTTCAAGGAAGGCGTAGCCGCCAACCCCGGCCTGGAACTGGTGGCCACGCTCTATTGCCACAGCGACGTGGCCAAGGCCATGGACGCGGCGCGCGACATGATGACTGCCAATCCGGAGCTGAAGGGAATCTTTGCCGCAAACGAGGCCGCCGCCATTGGCGCGGCGCAGGCCATTCGTACCGCTGGCAAGCAAGGGCAGGTGTTCCTTGTCGCGTTTGACGCGGCGGAGGAAGAAGTCGCCGCGCTGCGCGAGGGCGTCATCCAGGCGTTGATAGTGCAGAACCCCTTCAACATGGGGTACCTTGGGGTGAAGACGGCCCTCGACGCGCTGGCGGGCAAGCCCGTCGAGAAGCGCGTGGACACGGGCGTACTGGTGGTGACGAAGGAAAACATCGATACGCCCGAGGTGCAGAAGATAATCAACCCGGTCTGACCCTTGGGGCCGGAACAGGTTGTGGAAGTACCGCATGACCGATCCTGAAAAGGAACTGGGCGCGCGCATAGCGGCGGCCATTCGAGGCTGGCGGGCCGACGTGGTCGCCGGGCTGGACGCCTTTGCCGCGTCCGCTTCCTCGCTGTCTTCCCGCATTGACGCGTTGCAGCGCGCGCTGTCCCCCGCACTTGAAGGGGCCGCGCCGGATGATTTGCGCGCCGCCTACCAACGCATAGCGCAATTGCTGGCAGGTCCGCTGGCGGGTTTGTCCGATGCGCAATCCCACCTTGAACGTCGCATAGCCGAAGCCGACCGCAACTTCGAACGGCTGATGCTTCTGCTGGCGGAAGCGCGCGGGCAGTCCGGCCCGGAAGGTTCCGCCGCCTTGGCAGACATGCTGGCCGGGCGCGATGCAGAAATCGAGCGCCTGATTGCCGAGGCCGTCGCGCGCGACGCCGCACTGGCCGAACTGCGCGAAGACCTGGCTATGCGCATGGCGGAAGCCGATGCCCGCCTCGCCGCGCAAGCCGACACCCTGCGCGAACGGGACGAGATCTTGCGCCGTATCGAGGCGCAGGCTGCCGATGCTGAGGGTCGCCATACCGCGTTGTCAAAAGCCTATGGCGAACTGGCCGCGCGCAATGCCGAACTGCAAGATGCGCGACAGGGCGCGGATGCACGCGTGGCTTCGCTTGAAGGCGAGCTCGCGGACATGCAGTCCCGCGTGATGCCGCCCGAATTGCTAACCGAACTCGACGCGCTCCACGCGCTTATTTCAGAATTGGAAGCCGACGCCGCTGCGCGCGAGCAGCAACTGCACGAACAAGGCGCGGCGCTTACGGAAGCGCTGGAACGGCAGAACGCGCGCATGGCCGAGGCGGGCCGCGCGCTGGCCGCGCAGGTGGCCGCAGAGGAAGAAGCCACCCGCCTGCGCGACGAAGTCTACCGGCACAACGCCGAGGCCGCCGCCCTGCGCGAACAGGCCCAGGCGCACGCCGCACAGCTTGCCGCCGTGGAACAGGAAGTGGAAACCGCCCGCGCCAATTGGGACGCGGAACGCATGGCCGCTGCAACTCTGCGTGCCGCACATGAAGAAGAGACCGGCTCGCTACGCGCCCACGCAGAAGAGTCCGCCCGCGCGCGCGATGCGGCACTTGCCGAGGCGGAAGCGGCGCGCGCAGATGCAGCGGCAGCACGCGAGGAAATGGCTGCCCTGCGCGATTCGCTGGAGGCTGCGCAGGTCGAACGCGCCGCGCTGGTGGAGGCGGCGGCAAACGCCGATGCACGCGTGGCCGAGGGGCTGCAAAGCTTGGCGCGTGAGCGCGACGATTTGCAGGCACTGGTGGAGGCATCGCAGCAGCAGGCCATCAAGCTGGCGGAAGATAAGCGCTGGGGCGACGAGGCATCCCGCGCGGCAGCCGAAGAAGCCGCCGCCATCCATGCTGCCGCCATCGCCGCGCTTGAGCAGGAACTGAACGAGTCACGCTCTGCCCAGCAAAAGCTGGCAGATTCGCTCAACGCGCAATCGCAGGCGCTGGCCGCCGCCGAGCAGGAGCGCGACGCGCTTCGAGAGACGGAGCCCGAGCTGGCCGCGCTGCGAGTTCGCCAGACCGAGTTCGAAGTGCAAACGATCCAGGCGCAAGCCTTTGAGGAGGAGGTCCTGCAACTGCGCGAGGCGCAGGCGGAATGGACAGCCGCCGAGACCGACCTGCGCTCGCAGTTGGAACTGGCCACCGAGGACATGGAATCGTTGCGGCGCGAATGCGGCGACCTCTCCCGCCTGCTGTCGGAGCGCGACCGCAACCTTGCCGCGCTGCATGAATTGATAGCTGAACGCGACGCCGCCTTGGCCGGGGCGCAGCGCGAGCAGGACGAGCGCGCTGCGCAGGCTGCGGCATTGCGCGATCAAGTGGCTGCGTTGCAAGCGCGCATCGACGCAAGCGCAGAAGAGCGCGAAGGTATAGAGCGCGCCAGCGTCGCAACCAGCGAAGCACTGACCGCGCGCGAGGCAGCACTGGCTGAAGTGAGCCGCGAGCTGGAGCAGGCGCGTGCGCGCGTGCAATCCATGGACGGCGAAGCGCGCGACCGAGAAGATGCGCTG
>JBIKMR010000050.1:0-20272 GCA_044359155.1 Candidatus Hydrogenedentales bacterium
CACCCCGCGCAGAATCACCACGTTGACCTTAATGTTCGCAAGGCCCGCTTCTCTTGCGGCGTCGATGCCATCCAGCACTTCTTGCACATGGCGAGGCCGACCCGACAGCGCCTGAAAGGCGTCGTCATCCAGCGCGTCCAGACTCACCGTCACCCGGTGCAGCCCGGCGGCGCGTAGCGCTTCGGCGTACTGCGGCAACAGCAATCCGTTGGTGGTCAGGGCAAGGTCCTCCACCCCGTCGATGGCGGCCAGCATGGCCACCAGTTCCGGCAGGTTGCGGCGAAGCAGGGGCTCGCCGCCGGTCACCCGCAGCTTGCGCACGCCCAGCGACACAGCTGCCCGGGCGATACGCTCGGTCTCCTCAAAGGTGAGCAGCTCGGCGCGTGGTACACCCGGATACCCCCGGTGTCCGTCGATCTCCGGCATACAATACTTGCACCGCAGGTTGCAGCGGTCCGTCACCGAGATGCGCAAATCGCGCAGAGGGCGGTTCAGGGTGTCTATGATGGGGTTGGGCGGTGTCACAATGCTGGCCTGTGGATTGTAAGGAGTATAACCCGCCTGCGCCGGTCAACGTATTCGGGGTCGGGTTTCGTTTGCATTGATGCGCCCACGCGGGGCGTGTCACACTCCCCGTTATTGCCATGAGGTTACACTTGGACGACGAATCAACAGAACAGGTTCCCGACTCCGGGGAACGGCCCAGTTCGCTGCGCCAGGAAATCCGCCACGAGGTGACGGAACTGGTGAAGCTGGTGGGCCTGTTCCTGCTTATCTTCGTGGGCCTAAAGGCTTTCGTGCTCGAGGGCTATGAAGTGCAGGGCCCGTCGATGGAGCCCAACTTTCAGGACCGCGACCGGATTCTGGTGTGGAAGCTGCCGCATCAGTTGAGCCAGTTGCCCATGATGTCATGGATTCGTCCCTTCGAGCAGCGCGACGTGGTGGTATTTGACAGCACGGTCGAGCCGAACAAGCGCTACATCAAGCGCGTCATTGCGGCGGGGCCAGCTGCGGAAAAGTCCGGCAATACGGCATCCGCCAGCGTGGAAACCTCCGAGCCCACCGGGCCGCAGGTGAAGGTGCAATATGATCGCGGCGGCGTGTTTGTGGACGAGTGGCGGCTGGAAGAGCCGTACCTGATGGAATCCGAAACCCGTTCCCCCGAAACCCGCGAGCCAGTACTGCTGGGGCCGGGCGAGTTCTACGTGATGGGCGACCATCGCAGCGTCAGCAAAGACAGCCGCAGCTTTGGCCCCATTCAAGAAACCCAAATCGTCGGTGAAGCTGTCTTCCGCTTCTGGCCCCTCGACCGCTTTGGCTTGGTCGGGTGGGAATAAGAGTAAAGCGGCCAGTTAAACCCTGCTCAGCCCAATCATTTTTTCTCTGGACCTTGTAACCAGAGGGGGTATAAAATTATTGACACAACTACGGAAAGTTGTGACACGCGAAAGCATTGACGGTTGCGTCCCAATTTCGTGAGAATGACGGGCCGACACTAGGAGGGGCACATGGCCGAAGAGCAGGAAGTCAGCGCACCGAAGCGTTCCCCGCTGGTGGGCTATCTCGTTATGGGCGGGCTGGTTGTTGTTGTGCCATTGGTGTTGGCGGGCTTGGTGTTCCAGTTTGTGCTCAAGCCCGTGTTGATGCCCGAGGGCGAAGAAGAAGCGCACGCGGAAGAGGACCACCACGCGGAGGTGGCCGATGCCTACCCCGTGGGCGCCATGCCGGTGGAATTTCCCGACAGCCAATCCGCCGTGCTTTCCGATGATCCCGAATTGGCCGCGCCGGTGCTGCTGTACAAGGTGGCGATGGTGGCGATGGACGAACATACGCAGCACGTGATAAGCGAGAAGCAGGTCTTCTTCATGGCGATGCTCGACAAGCTGCACCGCAACCGCACGCGTTCGGAGTTGAACGACCCCCAAACGCAGGAAGCCATCTTGAAACAGGCGAAGCAGGAAGCGAACAACCTGCTCAAAAAGCTGGACCCCACGGCGCACGATGGGGTGCTGGACGTGATGTACGTGAAGTTTGGCCTGATCGATATATGAGCGGAATGCCCGAGAACCCGATGGTGCAGGAGCTGCTGCCTGCGGAGCCGCAATCGGCGACGCTGCAGATGGACGACCTGCGCGAGGTGCCTGCGACGGTGACGGCGGACTTGGGTAGTTGCGACATCTATGTGCGCGACATCCTCGGGTTGGACAAAGGCTCGGTGTTGGCATTGACCAAGCTGGCCGGGGAGATGGCGGACGTGATGGTGAACGGCGTTCCCATTGCGCGCGGCGAGATTGTGGTGCTCGGGGATTCGCTCAACGTGCGCATTGCAGAAATATACGGACTGACAACGGAGAAGGAGGTGGTGGAATCATGAGCTGTTTCAATTGCCCCCTCGCCCTTCTTCTACTCGTGGGCTTCGCGCTTGTTCAACCGGGTGCCGCCCAGGCCACCGATACGCCCGAGTCTGTACCCGAGACATTGGCGGAGACCGTGCCGGATGCGCAGCCTACGGCCATGGAACCTGCCGACCCCACGGAATCCCAGCCTACCCCGTTGCCCGCCGCCGTGCCGCCGCCCCCTGCTGACACGATTGACATGACTCCCTTTCAAAAGGCTTATGATTTGGAAGTGGCGGCGGAGCAGGCGGAAGCAACGGGTGCCACGGCCAACCTGCCGCCCGGTGAGAAGCCAGCCCAAGCCGGCGATAGCGACATCTTCACCATGGCGATGCGCTCGCTCGCCGCGCTGCTGGCGATATGCGCCACCATCCTGGTGCTGGGCTGGGCGGCAAAGCGCTGGGGCAGCCGCACGCCTCTGCTGGCTGGCGCAGGCCTGGCGCAGGTGATGGGCCGCACCTACCTTGAACCCAAGATTTGCCTGCATTACGTGAAGACCGGCGGGCGTGTGCTGGTGATTGGCGTAACGCCAAACAGCATCAACCTGATTACCGAGTTTGATGCGGACCAGTTTGAGACTGTGGCCGCGCCGCTTCCGGAAGCCCCGCGCACCGCGACTGCGGCAGACGCGTTTCTCGCACGCCTGCGCGAGCAACAGGAACGCGGGGCCACCCCAGCAACTCCCACAACGGCGGACGATCTGGACTCACTGCGAGGCGACATCCAAAGGTTGAAACAGTTCTTGCAGGAAAGCCGCCGTGGCACGGGGCTGTAAGGCCGGGCTACTGGCAACAGGGCTGGCGCTGCTCGCGGCATCCGCGAATGCACAGGCTCCCGCCGCGCCCGGTTTTGATCTGACCAACATGGCACAGGGCATGGTGGGCCCGGATAACGTGCTCACCTCGCTCTTCATTGTATTTCTAATCACCATCCTCTCGCTGGCCCCGGCGATTCTGGTGATGACCACATCCTTCACGCGCATCATCGTGGTGCTGGGTTTCCTGCGGCAGGCCCTGGCCACGCAGCAGACACCGCCCAACCAGGTGCTCATCGGGCTGGCGCTGTTCCTCACCTTCTTCATCATGATGCCAACCTACCGGCAGGTGAACGACCAAGCTTTGCAGCCCTACCTGAACGGGCAGTTGACGCAGCAGGAAGCCTTCGAGGCCGCGCTCGAACCCGTGCGCCTCTTCATGTTCAAGCAGACCCGCCCCGGCGACCTGGCCCTCTTCCTTCAGATATCGGGCGAAGGCCGCCCCGACACCCCGGACGACGTGTCTACCCTGGTGCTTATCCCCGCGTTTATCGTGAGTGAGATGACGACCGCCTTTCAGATAGGCTTCCTGATCTACATTCCCTTTTTGATCATCGACATGGTGGTGGCAAGCACGCTGATGGCGATGGGCATGATGATGTTGCCGCCCATATTCGTGTCGCTGCCGTTCAAGATCATCATGTTCGTGTTGGCCGATGGCTGGCGCCTGTTGCTGGGCAGCCTGGCGAGGAGTTTCGTTCAATGAGCCTGCGCGCATGGAAGCGGCTTACGGTGGCGGCTGTGCTGGCCTGCATGGCGGGCGCGGGCAGTGCCCAGATTATTGGCGACACCGGCGGGCAGGTGCGCCTTCGCAGGCCTGCAGGCGCGGGCGAGTATTACCCTGACGAGCCCTATGCGCTGCAACAGGCGGTGCGCAAGTTGATGAACGAGGCGCCCGGCACGGAGCCTGGCGGGAAGCTGCTCGGCGTGGTGACGCCGCACGCCCCCTATGGCTTTGCAGGCAGCGTGATTGGCTCGGGCCTGAAGTACTTGCAACCGGGACAGTACGACCGCGTGGTGGTGCTGGGCCCCGCCCACGAGCCCGGCTTTCAGGAATGCTCGATTGCCGATGTGGACGCCTACGCCACGCCGCTCGGGCTGGTGCCCATCGACAAGGGCGCGGTGGAAATCCTGCGCTATTCCCCGCTGATCAAGAACTCGAACGTGGATTACCGGCGCGGCAAGTCGGGCATTCAGGAGACGAATGTAAGCATTGAGGTGGTGCTGCCTTTTCTTCAAGAAAAGTTGGGCTTGTTTCGTCTGGTTCCGATCGTGGTGGGCGACCTGATGACGGGCACGGGGGGCGAGGCCGCCGGGCGCGTGGGCGCGGTGGCCAAGGCCGTCCGCGAAATCATGGACGACCGCACCCTGGTTGTGGCAACCTGCAACTTCACTCATTATGGGGAAGTGTTCGACTACACCCCCTTTGGCGACGCACCCGAAACGCAAGTGCGCAAGCTGGACGAGGACCTCTTCGCACGCGTGCTGGCGCAGGATGCGGAATCGCTGGCCAAGGAAATACGCCGCACGCAGAACCGCATCAGCGGCGAGACAGTGCTGCAAATCATGATGCTGCTGATGCCCGACGATTGCGGCGGCATGATTGCCGGGTATGAAACATCGGGCCGCAAGACGGGCCGCTGGGAGAACAGCATCAGCTTTGGCACGCTAATCTTCAACGACCCCAAGGGCACGCCACCGCAGGCCTTTCCCGAGCGCAAGCTGACGGAACTGACCGGCCCCGTGGCCCGCCCAGAAGCCGAGGCCGCCCCCGTGGAAGAAGCACCCAGCCCGCAAAAGTCCGAAGCGGAATTGAAGAAAGAAGCCAAGGACAAGGCGAAGGCCGAGAAGGCCGCGCGGAAGAAAGCACGGCAGAACAAGGCGGAGTAGCGGATGCTTCGGGGGAATTGGGAGCGCTGCGCTGCCGCGCACGCAGCATCATCCCCAAGCCCACACTACATCAACTGGCGCGACAGTCGTTCGGCTTCGGCTTGAAAATCGGTCTCGCCCTCGATGACAAGGTCTGCATAGGCCATACTCGGCTCGATGAATTCGAGGAACATGGGGTTGGTGTGGGTTTTGTATTGTCGAATGACTTCCCCCGCGCTACGTCCCCGGTCTGTGGTATCGCGGTCTATGCGGCGCTTCAGGCAGACGGACTGCGAAGTCTTGATGTAGACCTTGAAGTTCAGCATGGCGCGCAGCGCGGGTTGCCAGAGCACATGCAGCCCCTCAACTATCACCACGGCGCGCGGCTCGATGGGCTGCGTTTCCGGCAGGCGCAGGTGCTTGGAGAAATCGTAGACGGGGGCCTCGGCGCGCGCTCCGGATTCGAGCAGCATGAAGTCGTCGAAGAAGCGTTCCCAGTCCAGCGCCTCGGGGTGGTCGAAGTTGATCGCCGCGCGCTCTTCGACAGAGCGGCGGGACTCGTCGTTGTAGTACCAGTCCAAAGAGAAAAGGGAAGCGTCCTGCGGCAGCCGGTCCATGAGCAAGCGCGCAAGCGTGGACTTGCCCGCGCCGGAAGGTCCCGCTATGCCCACGAAAAGCGGCACGGGGCTAGGCCTTCATCACCTTGTCAAGGAGCTCGTGAACTTCGTCGGGCAGGCCGATGGCGAAGACTTCGCGGTGGCCTTGCTCGGTCATCTTGTCCCACGTCTTCTGGATGATGCGGGTGACTTTTTGCTCGCGATGTTCGCGGGCGATGTCGAGCAGTTGATACTGGATGAAGATGAGGCAGGCGCAGTCTTCGAGGAACTGCACTTCGCGGTTGGTTTGCAAACAGCGCTTGTGCAGGTAGAAGTTCACCTGGTATTGGGCGTCTTCGTCCCAGCCGAGTTCCTGCATGATGGCGAGGGTCTTCTCGGCATGGTAGTCGTACATGCGCACGCGCCAATCCAGGTAGCCCTTGCGGTTGGCAGGGAAGGAATCGCGCGGCACGTCCCACCGGCGGATATGCTGGGCGCGCGCGGCAATCTGCAATTCCTGCGAGGGCTCGGGCGTGAGCTTGTGCAGCCATGCCGTCATGCGCTGGCCGTAGACCCAGGCCGAGGGCATCTCGCCGTGTTCCCAGGACTCCTTGGTCGGGTCCTGCATGTTCTCTTCGTCTATGCGTTCAAGCGTGCGCCGCAGGCGTTCTTCCACCGTGTAAGACCTCCAGAAAAAAAGCCGGGCGGGTGATAGGCCCGGGGATTCGCCCGGTATCATACCACCCGCCCCGCCGTGAACCGTAGTTGCTACACCTCGAACCACAGCAGCTCGGCTGCGATGCCCGTGTTCACCGTGTAGCTTCCGACTTCCTCAACGATGGCGGCGTCCCCCTCGGCAAGGGTTTCTCCGGCAATCTCCACTTCACCGTCGGCCACGTGTACCCAGGCGCTCTTGCCTTCGGGCACCACCAGTTGCAGGGCCTGCCCTGCCGACACCGCGCCGATGAGGAAGCGGGCGTCTTGATGGATGGTCATGGCACCGTCGTTCGCGTTGGGCGATGCAATCAACTTCCATCCGCCCATCTCAGGCGCGGCAGCCACGTCCAGCTCTTCGTATTCCGGAGCGATGCCGCGCTGGTTCGGCTGAATCCAAATCTGGTACAGGTGAACCGGCGCGTCCTTGCTGGCGTTGTGCTCGCTGTGTATCACGCCGCGCCCGGCACTCATGCGCTGGGTGCGGCCTGCGGTTACCACGCTGCTGTGTCCCATGCTGTCGCGGTGGGCCAGCCCGCCTTCCGTCACATAGGATATGATCTCCATGTCCTGATGGGGATGTGGATCGAACCCGCCGCCGCCGCCAATGTAGTCATCGTTGATGACGCGCAGCGGGCCGAAGCTCATCCACTTCTGGTCGTAGTAATTCCCGAAGGAAAAGCTGTGCTTGCTGTCCAGCCAGTCCATCTGGCTCGTGCCGCGTTCTTCGCTTCTTCGTACTCTCATGGTTCGTCTCCTTATGTTGGTGTCTTTTAGTTGATATATCAACTAATTGGACAAAGTTAAAAGGTCTAGGCTTCCCGGGCATCCGCCGCTTCGCGAGCCTGGGTGGCCAGCGCAATGAGTTGGCGCAGGGCGTCGGGCGGCATGTGCCCGAGAAGTTCCTTGTGCAGGGCATCCACCGGTGCATCCAAGCTGCGAAGCAATCGCCTGCCTTGCGGGGTGAGGGCCACGTTGAAAACCCGGCGGTCCGTGGTGGAGCGAGTTCGCTCTACCCAGGCTGCGGCCTCGAGTCGGTCCAGCAGGCCGGTAATCGCGGGCACCATGGTAATCATGCGGCTGGCAACTTCGAGGCAGGGCAGCGGACCCGCCGCGCCGCGCAGGATTCGCAGCACGTTGTATTGCTGCACCGTAACCCCGTGCTCGCGGAACAGGCGGGTGAAGTGAATCTCCAGCCGATCCGCCGTGCGCCACACATTCAGCATCGCCTCCTCCTCCAGCGAACGAAATCCCCGATTCAACTGTATCTCGGCACTCAGGTCTGCCATGCGGTCGGTTCTCCTTTAGCCATCTTTAGTTTACCAGAGAATGGTTGATATGTCAAGTAAATGGATTCACGCCAACCGAATCCGTGGATTTGTTGCCTAGAGTTTGCAGACGCTTTGGATGGCTTCGAGGGCGGACTCGTGCAGGGGGCCGTTGCTGGCGAGGACGCCGGTGTTGTGGGCGAGGGTGCGGCCCACGCTGAAATCGAGGCGCTGGCCGAGAAGGTCGGTGATGGTTCCGCCTGCTTCTTCCAACACGATGCTGCCAGCCGCCTGGTCCCAGATGCGTTCCTTGTAGTCTTCCTTGCCGGGGTTCAGCAGGCGCAGCAATACTTCCGCGTGTCCTGCGGCGAGGGTAGCGTACTTGGCTTGGCTGTCCATGGTGACGGCAGCGGCTTCTATCCCCAGCGCCTGCATGATCAGGTCGGTTTCGCTGGCGTTGGTGTGGGCTTTCTCGTACGACCGCAGCACGCGCGCGGGCGCGGCCTTGGCTTCAGGCGAAACACGCAGGCGGGTGAAGTCTCTGCCCGACACTGGGTGCGACCATGCACCTTCGCCGCGCAGGGCGAGCGCAATGAGACCGTCGCCACGCTGCGGCTGGCCGGTGGGGTCGAGGTTGGGACAGCCCAGCGCCCCGAGGATCACGCGCCCGTTCTCCACAAGCGCCAGCGCAATCGCGTATTGGTCGCCGCGCAGGAATCCCTTGGTGCCGTCGACGGGGTCGAGGGTCCAATAGCGTGCGCCGGGCTCGCCTGCGCCGTGGTCTATCCAGGTGCAGATGTTGTCCGGCGTGGCATCGGGCGCGTATAGGGAGGTGAATCGGACGGCCTGTTCTAGCGCTTGCTCGCCGTTGGGACCGCGCAGGATGCCGGAAGATTCTTCGCCCACGAGTGTGTCTGCGGGGAAGGCCACGGCGAGGCGCTTGCCCGCGAGCGCCTGCACGGCGAGGTCAGCCACGGTTACGGGGCTGAGGTCTGCCTTTTCGAGCGAGGCCCCGGCCAACGCGGCTTGCACACACTGCGCCAGCGCGCAGGCATCCTTCACAAACTCAAGCGCAAATGCCAGCTCTGCGTGTTCTTCAATCGTCAATCGAAAATCCAAAATCCAAAATCCTCTTAGGCTTCGCCCTTGTAGATCCTTGGCACGCGATTGCCGATGCCGGTGAGGATTTCGTAGGGGATGGTGTTGGCGTGCGCGGCAAGCTCTTCGGCGGTGATGCGCTGGCCTCGGTCTTCACCGATAAGCACGACCGTGTCGCCGGTCTTGGCAGTGGGCACGCTCGTAATATCTACCACGACCTGGTCCATACAGACGCTACCGCGCACGGGGCAGCGCTTGCCCTGGATGAGCACCTCGGCGCGGTTCGAGAGGCGGTGCTGGTAGCCATCGGCATAGCCAATGGGCAGTATGCCCACGCGCATACGGCTGGGCGCGGTGTAGGTGCGGCCGTAGCTGATGTTCGCGCCGGGTTCCAACTCGCGCACCTGGGTGATGGTGGTTTCCCAGCGGAGCACGGGCTTCAGTGTGGGGCTGGCCGGGGCGTCGTCCACCGGCCACACGCCGTAGGACAGGATGCCGGGGCGAACCATGTCGAAGGCGCTGCGGGGATAGTTCACGATGCCCGCACTGTTGGCAGCGTGTGTCATTTCAAAGGGGATGCCCGCGCGCTCGAGCTGGCGCGTGACGTTGCGGAAAGTGCGCACTTGGTTGATGGTGTACTCGTCTTCTTTGCGGTTGGCCACGGGGAAATGGGTACATATCCCCTCGATGTCGATGTGGCTGATCCGCGTAATCAATTGAATGTCATTCACGGCGGTGTCGCTGTTGAATCCTTGGCGGCCCATACCAGTGTCCACCTGGCAATGCACCGGCACAACGCGGTTGGCGCGGCGGGCAAGTTCGCCGAGGTGTTCGGCAGTGGGCAGGTCTGCCAGCACCAGCGTGAGGCCGTGCTCGACAATGGCGTCGAGCGCTGCTTGCGGTGGCTGGAAGAGCACGACCACGGGCAAGGTGAGCCCGGCATCGCGCAGGGCGACGCCTTCCTCTACCGTGGCCACGCCAAGCATGGCAGCACCGGAAGCGGCGGCCTTGCGTGCCACGGGTATCAGGCCGTGGCCATAGGCGTTTGCCTTCACAATGGCCATTAGTTTGCACTCGCGGCCCGCGTAGTCGCGCGCAACGCGAAGGTTGTGGGCGTAGGCTTCGAGGTCGATGGTGGCGAAAGAAGGGGCGAGGCTGGGGTTCATGATCAGCGGTCGTCCAAGTGCAATTGCTGCCAGTTGGCGCGAGTGAACTCGATGCCGGAATGCACGGTGTGCAGGGTGATTGCGACGAAGCAGCCGAGCGAAGCCCAGCGGGTGTAGGTGATGGCGTCGTCGAGCGGCACGGGAAGCAGCGCCTCGGGCAGGTATCCGGCGCGGATGGCGTCGAGCGCGAGCGCGATGATGGAGAAGGCGATGACAAAGGTGATCTGAAGGACGGTCTTGGTCTTGCCGGAATTCATTGCGGCAAGCACGGCCCCTTGCGATGCAGCCAAGGTGCGCAAGCCAGTGACGAGGAACTCGCGTGCGAGCACCAGCACCACCGCCCAGCCGGGTATCCAGAGGGGGGCGAGGTCCATCATCATGATGAAGGCCGCGAGCATGAGCACCTTGTCCGCGAGGGGGTCCATCAGCTTGCCGAAGTTGGTGATGAGGTTGCGGCTGCGTGCAATGCTGCCGTCAAGGAAATCGGTAATGGCGCCCGCGATGAACACGAGCAGGGCGAGGGTTTCCATGAACACGCCCCCCACGGACATGAGGCCGAGGTAGACGAGCGCAAGCCCGAAGCGGAGCACGGTGAGCTGGTTGGGAAGGTTCATGGTGGGACTATCTTAGCAGACCGGGGCGCGGAGGAAGAAGTAACCACGAAGGGCAGGAAAGGACACGAAGAACACAAAGGGGGAACAAAGAGGAGGCCTTCGGTCGGGGGAGTGGTGGGGTCGGAAACCCCACCACAACATCAAGATATCTTGGGCTTCTTATCCCATCCGTCCCATCGGTCGCATCCGTCCCATCCCGCTTAGAAGTAGATCACCGTGCTCAGGTATAGCATGTGCTGATCCACGTCGAAGCCGGTGCCTGCCAAGCCGAGGGTGTCGGTTCGGGCGTCGTCTCCGAAGCGATAGATGTAGGCCAAGTCCACATTGACCCGGTCAAACATAAGCAAGCCCACGCCAAGGGAGACGCCGTAGTAGTCTTCCACTTTGCCTGTGCCGTTGGTCGCGCGGATAAAGCCGAGATCCCAGAAGCTATCCTGGATGCTGGCGGAAGGCTCGGGGTCGTAAAAAAGACCGGCGCGCAGGCTGGGCAGGTAGTTCTGCTTGGGTGCCTTGGGGTTCACGAACACGTATTCCGCGCCAAGGCGGACGGTGTAGGTGGGGTCAAACTTGGGGGCGAAGAGCAGGGACTGGTTGCTTACGCCAGAACGCTTCTTGTTGATGAAGGAGGGATTGTCGGGGTCGTCGATGACGAAGTCATTCCACTGGCGACGGGTGACGTCGAGGGCGAGCGTGAGCTTGTCGTTGGGGAATCTGTAGGACACGCCCATGCCGAAGGCGCTGGGGAAGGTGTAGCTGATGTCGCGCTTGGTGTAGCTAGGGAAAACACCGCTGGTTGGGGAGAAGCTGATCGAGCGACGGCTGTAAGTAACGTCCGCGTCCCATTCGGTGTAATAAACTGCGCCCACGCCCCAGCGCGAGTTGGGTTTCCAAAGCGCGCCGATGGTGAAGTTGCTGCCATCGAAGTCTTCATAGTCTTCGCCCTGGAAGAAGTTGGCGAAGCCCGCATTAGAACCATTCACCGTTACGAAGCGTCGCTCCGTTTGCCGGGTTTTCCATTCGTTGTCGGGCAGCAGGTTGTGGTTGTAGATGTTCCACACCACGCCCACCGAGAGGGTGTCGGTCAGCTCGAATCCGAAGGCGGGGGAAAGGGAGGCCAAGCCGCCACGCTGGCTGTATTCAAGGCCGGTGTTAATGCCGCCACGATTGCCCAGTGCGAGGCCGGTGGTCTGGTGAAAGCGCAGGCTCAGGTCGCGATCAAAGTCGTATTGGCTGAGGTAGTTCATGCTCACCACCATGTTGCGCCCCGCGATGGTGCGCTTGATGGGATACACGAAGCTGGCGTAGTTGACCTGGTCGAGGCTCACCTCGTTGTCGCCGTTCAGCTCGGGGTGGGTCCACGAGTGAAGCTCTTCGCCGTAGTTCTTCCACGCATAGACGAGCGAGAACTCGGGGCGCTCCAACTGGGTGAGGCCACCGGGATTCCACGACGCGGCGGTGGCGTCGTCAGCTATGCTGATGAAGGCCGCACCCATGCCCAACGCGCGCGCGCCGGAGCCCACGGGGTTGGGGGAAGAATTGATCTGAATGCCCTGGGCGAATGCAGCGGAGCCGAACACCATGGCGACAGCGCATGGCACCAAGCCCGCCCGCAGGACAAGGCTACATGGTGACAGCCGGCATACCCTCTTCAACGGGCATTCCCTCCTCGTTAATTTCCACAATGACAGCCTCGGATCCGTTGTCGAGCACCCGCTCGATGCGGGCGCGACCGAGCACCTGTTCGGCGCCGGGCCACGTAACTTCGCCGCTGTCGGGGTCTATTTCGTCAGCCTCGCGATACACGAGCAATACATACATGCCGGGGCGCACGCCGTCTTCCGCCGTGAGGTTGAGCATGACGCTGCTGCCTGCGCCACCCACGGCGGTCACCTGGCCGGTGAGGCGCGGGAAGCGCTCGGCGAAGAGGCTGGCCAATTTGCCGCAAGCAATATCCAAGGCGTCTGCCTGACCCAGATCGGGCACAAAGGCGTCGAGCGTATCGACAACCTCGGAGGTCTCCGTGCTGATGACGCGGGCTTTCAGCTCAACGCCGGTCTCGTGGCGGAAGGCTGCACCAGTGAGAAGATACTGCGCGGGCACCACGTTGCCAATTTGCAAGGCGGCGTCGGGGTTGCCAATGTCGGCGGAGATTTGCTGCTCTTGGAGAATGGTCTGAATCTGGGTGCGGTCGAGCACGCGGAAGCGGTGGGCTTCAGCGAGTGCGTCTCCCAACTGGTATTGCACGGCACTGGGCAGGTCGTCGGCCACGCCGAAACCTTGGAAGCCGAGCACGGCGATGGGCAGCTTGTGCTGCGAATCGTTGAGGCCCACGGTTTGCAGGTCCACGGTGAACTCTTCGCGCAGCTGGTTGCCTTGCTCGTCGGTGGCGGCAATCACGATGGTCTTACTGCCTGCCCCGTTTTGCAATTCCTCGGGGCGGATGCGGATGCGGCGGCTGAAGCTTTCCTTCGGCGCGCCGATCAGGTCGGTGAAGGGGACGCCATCTATGGTCAGGCTGGTCACCTTGCTCTGGGTTACGACATCGCCGGACACCATCACGCTCTTGCTGTGGTGGTAGGGGCGGCCCAGCGCGGGAGACTTAAGGCGGATGAGGCGCGCCTCGGCGTCTCCCTGTGCGAGCAGGGCGTCGAGCACTTCCACATTGTTCGCGCCATCGGGCACGGCCATGGCGAACTGAATCTTCTCGGGATACTTTTCCTTCAGCAGCCAAAGCTTGGCTTGGGCGCTGTCGGGGTCGCCCTTGAACACCTTCACGGCGGAGCGGGTCTCGTTGCCAGCCACGTCTTGCGCGGCAAGGATGAATGTGTTTTCACCGTCACCCAAGGGAAGTTCGGTGTTGAATGGCAAGCGGGGCTCGCCTTGCGACTCGGCCAAGATTCGCTCGTCCACATCCACGGCGGACATGCCGTTCTTATCGGTGGATGCGCCTTCCAGCAGCACGGTGCCGAACTCGGTTACGGTGGGTTCAATCGGGGAGAACACGCCAACCGTGGGGCCAGTCGTGTCCACGGTCACGGTCACTTCCTGCTTCACGGCCTTGTTCGCCAGGTCCATGCCGGTAACTTCGAGGTTGTGCGTTCCCTCATCCAGCTCGACATCCTTCTGGAAGTCTTTCTGCTCGGCGCTGCCACGCTGGTAGAGCTGTTCGCCATCAACAAAGACGCAGGAAACGCCGTTGTCGTCGGAGGCGTTTACACCCATGGCGACTTCATTTTCCTTCACGATAACGGGCTGCGCTGCGGGCAGGGTTTCTGCGTTGGCCAACGCGTCGGCCATCTGCTGTTCACGGTCTACCACGGCAGCCGCAGGCGCGGGGGCTTCCACTGCGGGGGCCTCTTCCACCGGGGCAGGGGCTGGCTCGGGCTCAACCACGGGCGCTGGCTCCGCTGCTGCCGGCTCGGGTTCGGGAGCAGGCGCTGGCTCCGGGGTGGGCGCTGGCTCGGCCTTCGCCACAATCAGCTTTTCTTCCACCGGCTCGGGCTTAGATTCCGGTTTGGGTTCCGGCTTCGGCTCTGCTTTGGGCTTAGGTGCGGGCTCTGCCTTTGGCTCCGGCTTGGGGGCTGGGGCAGCTTCGGCCTTTACCACGGGTTCCGGTGCGGGGGCAGGTTCGACAGGGGCTGCTTCTGCTGCGGGCGCGGGCGCGTTGAACACAGGCGCATTCAGCGGCACGGCAGCCACAATCGTGGCTGCCAGCGTGGGGGCGGTGGCATCTTCCAGCAGTCCGCTTACGATGCGGTCGCGCTTGATTTCGTCCAGGTAAAAGCTTGCACGCTCGGTGTCAATCTCGTTGAGGGATGCGGTGAGATACTGCTCGGCCTCGTCCAACCGGTTCAGGTGGTAGAGCGTGATGCCCAATTCGCGATTGGGGAAATACTCTACAAAGTGAAGTCCATAGGTGCGCGCGCGCCAAGAATCGCGGTCACGCCCAGACAAGGCCGTCTCAAAGTCGGCCAAGGCTTGGTCGTAGTATTGGCCAGCAAGGAAGGAGGTGCCCCGTTCGTAGTAACTCCACCAACGACCACGGAACACGCCTTCCGTAACGCCGTACTCCACGCCGTCCCGGACATACTTGCCCTGCTCGTTGGCGGCGCATCCCGCGATAACGGCCCCCAGTATCAGCACCGCAAAGGTTCGTCTCACCTCTTACTCCCCATTCGATTGTGCCGAACAAACAATACCAAACTTTGCGCTATTTGTAAATCGTTTTCCAGAATAGCCCAAGAATCAATGCGGCATGGGCGCCTTGCCAAGTCCGGGGTGGCGGGCTTCCGGGTGTAGCCGGTGTACCTGCAGCCAAATGAATTCGATCATCGCCTTGGTGGTTTCATTGTCGGGATTGATAAACCGTATGCCAGCTCGGGTCTCCGCCTTGCGCTGTGGCGCGTCCTCCACCATCAGGTGTACCACCGCGCCAAGCACCTTGTGCCGCCCCCGGCCCGGCAGGTCAAACTCGATATCCAGGTTGTGCCCAATACCCAAGTCCACCTCGGTGGCAATCTGCATACCGCCCGCGCTCACATTGGTCACCGTTACTTCGTGCCGCTGGGGGTGGACATGATCCTTAATCACTGCCTTGAAGTCTGACGCCACGCGCCATGCGCGGCGGTGGCTGGCGCGGCGGTCCGCGTGCGGTCGACGGAGTATCAGCCCGTCGCCCGGCTCATGCGGTGTTTCGAGCACTTCGGACTCGTAGGTGCTATATCCCTCGTCGTCGTGAAATTCGAGGATGACATACATGCCTTCGACCGGAAAGTGTGCGGAAGGATAACTCACCCGCAGGCGCTCAGGCTCCACGTCGAGCACGGAGACCAGGTAGCGATCTCCCATGATGAGCAGGATGAAGCGCTCTCCTTTGCGGAAATGGAGGGAATTTTCCAGCGGCGTGGTAACGGTACTCATCAGAAACTTCCTCGGTTCGGCGCACAGGATAGCACGCCGCCCCGTGGAAGATGTAGCGCAGGCCGGGCCGCCTTATATGAAGAAGCGAACTTCCTGCCATACCTCGGCGATGGGCTTCTTCAGGCCGCGTGCAATGTAGACATGGTTGGCCTGCCAGCCGTCCATCTGGTATGCAGCACTCTTGTCCTGCACGGTGCCAAAATCCTCGACTGACTCGAAGGCGTCGATCGCGCTGCTGTCCGGGTCGTCGATAAGAATGACCACTTCGCCCGTGGCGTCACCCGGCCCCCACAGCCAGTAGTTGTTATGCCCGGTAATCGCAGGCGGCAGACCCAGTTCTTCACCGTAGTATTCCATCGCCCCCGCCTCGCCATAGTTGCTGCCCCAGATGACGCACTTGGCCTTGTCTTCCGGCGAGAGGGACTCATAAGCGGCCTTCACCAGCTCGGCGCGGGCGCGCCAGCCGAGCCGGTCCGCCACGTGCTGCGGCAGCAGGCCGGAGTGGCTCTTCTCGCCCGGCTTGGGCCCTATGCCCACGGCGGCTGCGTAGGCCACATAGTCCGCGGGCGGCAGAAAAGTGAGTGCGATGGGTGCCATGGCAAGGCCCGCACTGAACAGGGCGTATCCCAGCGCCGGGCGCCACAGCTTGGTGCCCTCGGTAAGGCGCTCGATCCATATCACGCCCAAGGGCCACACCAGCAGGAAGGCCGGAGCCATGTAGTAGGTCTTGCCGTTGCCAAAGGTGAACACCAGCAGCACCGCCAGAAAGGCGATGGCCAGCGGGCGCAGGGCACGTGCCTCGGCGCGGCGGAAGGGATAGAGCAGGCCCATCACCGCCACGGGCGCAAGCAGGGGATTGAACTCGATCACCAATTGCAGCAGGAATTCCCATGGCGGCATGTAGGCGTTTTTAAGCAGCGCCGCGTTGCGCATGAACTCGACGGTGGGAAAGCCATACATGGCCTGCCAGATCAGGTTGGGCAGGAAGAGCAGCAGCGCCACCGCGCCGCCCGCATAGAGCCAGGGGCTGGCGAACCACTTGCGCTGCGGGGTGAACAGCAAGGCCGCCACCACGCCGAAGCCGAAGAACAACATGCTCATCTTGTTTTCCAACCCCAGCCCACAGAGCAGCCCGAAGAGCAGCCACAGCTTGGCATTCTCCGTCTGGATAATGGCCACGAGCACATAGGCCGCCAGCAGCCAAAAGAGGTGGTCGAAGGTGTTCATGGAGAAGTAGCTGTGTATGCCCATCATCATGGGGCAAGCGAGGAAGCACAACATGACGAAGCCCTGCGCGAAGCGCCCGCCCCCCATTCGCCGGGTGAATAACCCCAGCAGCACCGCAATCAGGCCTGTGGCAAGTATCACCGGTATGCGAATGGCCAGCACGGAATCCCCGAACAAGGCACGCGTGAGCGCCAGCACCAGTATCGACAGCGGCGGCTGATCCACATAGCCGAAATCCAGGTGGTTGGCGCAGGCAAGGTAGTAATACTCGTCGCGGAAAATGCCATCGTGCCGCGCCACCACGAAGTGCAGCCACATCTTGAAACCGGCAAGCGCGGCGTAGATGGCGTAATCCACCCCCTCGAAGGGCTTTAACACGGGGGCTGATTTCATCGACGTTCTCCTCGAGTATCCGCACCTGCCCCATTGGACAGGCACATGGACGGCCATGGTTTGAACGGGCGCTTCAATGCTGCGCCCGTTCCCGTCCGGGTAGATCTTGCTGTGCCAGCCCGGCCTTAGCGCTGCGGGAAGGTGTCCCCGGCGGCGGCCATGTCGATGAGGGTCTTGGGTGGGGTAAAGCGCGCGCCGTACTTGTCGGCCAGTTCCTTCGCACGCTCGACAAACCAGCCCACGCCCACGTGGTTGATGAACTGGAGCGTGCCACCGGAGTAGGGCGCAAAGCCCCAGCCGAAGATGCTGCCGATGTTGCCGTCCGCCACGGAAGTGAACACGCCCTCTTCCATGCAGCGCACGGTCTCGATGGCCTGAATGTAGAGCATACGGTCTATCAGCTCTTCCTGCGGCAACTGTTCACCCAAGGGGAACTGCTCGGTTAAGCCGGGCCACAGGCGCTTCTCGCCCTCGTACTCATAGAAGCCCGCGCCGTGCGCCTTACCCAGGCGGTTCACCGCAAACATCTTGTCGAGCACCGGGTTGCAGGGATGGTCGGGCAGGGTCTTGCCCTCGGCCTCGAAGTCCTTACGGGTTTGGTCGCGGATGTGCTTCATTAGCGAAAGGCTCACTTCGTCGGACAGCACCAGTGGCCCCACCGGCATACCGGCCTGAAGACCCGCGCTTTCGATGGCGCGCGGGTGTTGGCCCTCGGCCAACAAAGCCTGCCCTTCCTGCACGTAGGTGGCGAACACGCGGGAAGTGTAGAAGCCCCGGCTGTCGTTCACCACGATCGGCGTCTTCTTGATCTGCAACACGTAGTCGAAGGCCTTTGCCAGCGCGTAGTCCGAAGTCTGCTTGCCGCGAATGATCTCGACCAACGGCATCTTGTCCACCGGCGAGAAGAAGTGTACACCCACAAAATTGTTCGGGCGCGCCACCGGCTCGGCCAGCCCGGTGATGGGCAGCGTGCTGGTGTTGGACCCGAAGACCGCGTCGTCCGCAATCTGCGCTTCCGCATCCACGCTCACCTTCGCCTTCAGGTCGCGGTCTTCAAACACTGCCTCGATGATCAGGTCGCAGCCTTTCAGGTCGGCATAGTCGCCCGTGGCCTGGATGCGGCCCAGCACCTGGTCCATCTTCTCCTGTGTCATCTTGCCGCGTGACACGCTCTTCTTCAGCAGGGCCGCGCACTTGGCCTTGCCCTCTTCGGACTTCTCGATGGTCGCGTCTTTCAGCACCACGTCGATGCCGGAAAGCGCAGAGACATAGGCAATGCCATGGCCCATCATCCCTGCGCCCAGCACGCCGAGCTTCTTCGTGGGGTTCGGGGCCACGCCCGCCGGACGGCTCACGCCTCCCTTGATCTGGTTCAGCTGGAACCAGAAGGTGCCGATCATGTTGCGGGCCACCTGGCCTGCGGCCAGACCCGCAAAGTAACGCGACTCGATGCGGCTGGCTGTGTCGAAGTCCGTATGCGCGCCCTCGGCTGCGGCAGCCATGATGGCCTGCGGCGCGGGGTAGTTTCCGAAAGTCTTCTTCCGCAAAATCGCCGGGGCGATGGCCAGCATCTGCGCCACGTGCGGCTGCGTGGGCGCGCCGCCGGGCAGCTTGAACTTGTCTTCGTCCCACGGGGCCTTGGACTTCGGGTGCGCCTTAATCCACGCCACTGCCTTGGCCATCATGTCGTCGCGGTCGGTCGCCAGTTCGTGGATGATGCCCGCGCCCAGCGCTTTTTCGGGGCTGACTTCTTTGCCCTCGGCCAGGTAAGGGAACGCTTCCTGTAAGCCCATGATGCGCACCATGCGGGTGACACCGCCGCCCGCGGGCAGTATCCCCAGCTTCACCTCGGGCAGACCCAGCTTGGTCTTGGGGTTGTTGATGCAGATGCGGTGGTGGCAGGCCAGTGCAATTTCCAACCCGCCGCCCAGCGCCGTGCCGGTGATCGCTGCAACCACGGGCTTGCCCATGGTCTCCAGCTTGCGCAGGTGCTTCTTGAATTCCTCGACCGCAGCAAAGGCTTGCTCCGCCGTGGTCAGCTTCCAGAGCATCTCGATGTCCGCGCCTGCAACGAACGTGTCCTTGCCCGACGTGATGATCACCCCCGCCACTTCCGGCTCCGCCGACAGCTTCTCCATCGCCGCCGCCACGCTCGCGCCAAACTCTTCATTGATCACGTTCATCGTCCGGCCTTCCATGTCGATGGTGAACGTGACGATCTTGTCGTTGTCTATATGGTATTGAATCGCCATTGGGCTGTTCCTTGATCAGTGGACTGGATGGACTAAGTGGACTGGAAAAAATGAAGCAATTACACCCGCTCGATAATCGTGGCAATGCCCATGCCGCCACCGACGCAAAGCGTGCAGAGGGCGGTGGACTTGTCGGTGCGTTCAAGTTCGTCGAGGACGGTGCCGAGGATCATCGCCCCGGTGGCGCCCAGCGGGTGGCCCATGGCGATGGCGCCGCCGTTCACGTTGATCTTGTCGAAGTCGTTGATGCCCAGGTCGCGCATCAGGCGCAGCACCACGGCGGCGAAGGCCTCGTTGATCTCGATTAGGTCGATGTCATTCACGCTCATGCCTGCCAGCGCGAGCGCCTTCTTGCTGGCGGGGCCGGGGCCCACGAGCATGATGGTGGGCTCGGTGCCCACAAGCGCGGCCGCGCGAATCTTCGCGCGCGGCTTGAGGCCCAGCTCTTCGCCCTTCTCCTTCGACCCCACCAGCACCAGCGCCGCCCCGTCCACAATGCCGGACGAGTTGCCCGCCGTGTGAACGTGGTTGATCTTTTCCACCTGCGGATACTTCTGCATGGCCACCGCATTGAAGCCCATCTCGCCCATCATGGCGAAGGAAGGCTGCAAGGTGCCCAGGCTTTCGAGCGTGGCCCCCTTGCGGATGTGCTCGTCGCGATCCAGAATCGGCAGGCCGTTCTTGTCGCGCACCGGGATGCGGCTCTTGAAGCGGCCCTCGGCCTCGGCCTTAGAGGCGCGCTCCTGCGACAACACGGCGAAGCTGTCCACATCTTCGCGCGAGTAACCTTCAAGCGTGGCGATAAGGTCGGCGCTTACGCCCTGCGGCACGAAGTCGATCGCCATGCTCACCTTCGGGTCCAGCGCCATGGGCCCGCCATCGGAACCCATCGACACGCGTGACATGCTTTCCACGCCCCCCGCCACCACCAGGTGTTCCCACCCC
>JBIKMR010000051.1:0-20216 GCA_044359155.1 Candidatus Hydrogenedentales bacterium
GGAACACATGGCGGAACTGTCGAAATCATTCGGGGGGGGATCACTGAACGATACTCCGGGTACGTTAGTGATTATGAAAAAGCACAGGGAAAGGCCGCCATTGACGAAGGACCAGCGGATAAAGCAGATCTACCTGATGGCGTGGATCGCGCTGTCAGTCCAGCCGAGAGACTCCGATTCTTCGCCGGAGTAGCGCGCATGCGATTTGAGCATCCCAAAGTTTTGGCCAGAGAAGTTGACCTTCGTGCCGTTTTCAGCTTGATCCGATCAGGAGACGAATAAATGCCTACTTGTGAAAACCTGCCAGTCGTGTGTCAATCCCGGAATCCCCCTCCCTTCCCTGCCTACTGTGCAGCGACCGTCTTTATCTCAAGCGAACCAGCCGAGTGTTTTCCAGAGGTGTTTGCCGTTGTGACGGCATACAACCCCGTGGGTGCGGTTGTGCCAAAGGAAGAGAACCATACAGCGGCCATGTGCCTCAAACAGCGATTGGCCAAGGATGGTCACATAGCCTTTGAAGTGACAGGCGCATCGCCCGACCTTGCGCACCAGGAACCCGGCGAAGGATTCGCCACGACTGACCTCGCCTACACCGCACGCCTGGCGCGCGAATTTGGCCAGTGGGGTTTCTTTTGGGTGGAACAGGGAAAGGTGTACATCTGCACGGACGAATCCGGCGCCGGGTGGCACGTGGGCTCGTGGACAGAGAAGCTGCATGGGAAACAAACTGGCGGGGGGCTTTCCAGCAAAAGGGTAACTGGTCATGATACACACCCTACTTGAACAACAAGCCGCGCTTCCGCGTTCGATACCCGTATGTCGGTACACTCCCAAGCGCAGCCAGTTCTCCTTGCGGGACTGGAATCCGGCAACCGTGGAATGCGCTGAAAACCTGCCGCAATACCTAATCCTTGGAACACTGGATCGGGCGAGCTTCGCTAAATCAGCGGACGGCTGGTCAGCGCGCTGGCAGGGAACGGAAGAAGATACCCACTTTGATGTTGCCTACAAGGCCGGCGACCACCGTTGGTGGATTAGTCAAACCTGGCAAGGAGTGGGCGACGGTTTCACCTTCTTCACCGCCGATGCCCCCTTGGGAACCGTGATCGCGCAGTGCGTGTACAGGGAGTTCCCCAGGCATTGGGACCTTAGCGCCAAGCAACGACTTGAGTCCGAATACCAGATTACTGTCATCGAACAAGCCGAGAAAATCAGCAGCATCTGTGGTATCCCGGATGGCGCATTCCGGACCATTGTGTTTCCCGTCGATGTGAATAACATTCGCAAGATTGAACATGCAATCCACGACAGCATCAAGAGATCGCTGCCGATGTACCCGATTGACGTCGAGGCAAAGTTGGTGACTCAGGCGGTCAACTACCTGGAGGGGAAGGCACCCGAATGGACAACGCGAGGGGACATGGTATTGATCCAGTCCCTGATAGAGACGGGGTTAATCCCCCATTGCTTACCTGTCAGGGAGACGGCCAAGGATGGCTCGGCGGCATGGACGTTACGGCGAGAGATCTACTTCCTGTTCATCAGGCTTCCGTTCGCTGGCTTGACCGATTTCCTGGCGCGGATATCTTCCAAGAGCGGCCCCATCCTGCGCGTAACCGATCGGAAAATTCGCTTCGAATTGCGGCCTGTGGTGATGCCGGCTGCTGTTGAGCTCGAAGCCGAGCACCTCTACTTGTGGGACGCCGGACGCACGACCCGTACATTCCTGCAGCTTTCCTCGCCCGAACACGAGCGGGGTGGGCCGACTGCGCAAGATGCCACCGAGAATGGGAACAGCCCAGGGGCCGCGCTGGTGCGGGCGGAAACGATAAGTGACGAAGTCGTTGAAGCGATGGAGCAAGTCTTAAGGCAAGCAGCCGAAGCAATCATTTTGGACTGAAAGCAAAAGGAGTCTAAACATTATGACGTACGATCCCTACAAACGAAGGTTTCCCCGTGGGCAGGTACCGAGAGCACTTCGGGCTGATGCTGCGGGGGCGGCATCGCGGTAGCCCTCCTGAGGCGGACAAGCGTTGCGCTCCCAATGACTATGACATTGGATTGGCGGTTGTGAGAATATAACGCCGGTGAGCGTGTGTTAAGCATATGCAACCGTTCAATCACCCCAAGTAAGGAGCCTGTCTGATGAATCGTTTTCTTGTTGCCCTTAGCCTTATCGCCGCACCTGTGTTAGCGCAGGCTGCGGACTTTACGGACCAGTATGACGTGGATGGATCGCATACGTCGATTGTGTTCAAGGTGAGCCACAATGGTTTGTCGCATAGTTTTGGCATGTTCTCGGACGTGAAGGGCACGCTGGCGTATGACGAGAAGGACGCGAAGGTGAATGCCATCGAGGTGAACGTGGCGGCGGCGAGCATCAACACGATGAACAGCGCGCGCGACGAGCACCTGCGCGCGCCGGATTATTTCAACGCCGATGAGCACAAGAACATCGGCTTCAAGAGCAGCGAATGGGTGAAGAAGGGCGATGGGGAATATGAGGTGAAGGGGGAGCTGACGTTGCTGGGAACGACGAAGCCGTTCACTGTGGCGGTGAAGGCGCTCGGCTCGGGCGAGAACCACAAGGGCGATCTCGTGCGCGGGTTTGAAACCACCTTCGTGGTGAAGCGCAGCGAGTTCGGCATGGAAAAGAACGTCGGCCCGATTGGCGACGAGGTGGAGATCACCGTGAGTCTGGAAGCTGTTCTGAAGAAGATCGAAGCGCCTGCACAGTTGTAGGGCAAGTCGAAGGCGGCGGGGGAAAGACTAATTGATTGTTAGCGTGGCAGGGTCGGGAGACCCTGCCACGACATGCTTTAATGATGGTCGGCTTCTACGGGCTTGGCGTGAGCATCTTCAGCGTGTGGTGTGCTGGGTGCTGGTTCGGGGTCTGGTGTGGGTGGTGGCTTAAGTTCGCGCTGAATCTGCTTGGCCAGGTCGGCGGCGGGTTCGTGGCGGGCGGTGCTTCGATAGAGTCGCGACAAGTGCAAGGCGGCAAGGCGCAGGGCGTCTTGGCGCTTGGGCAGGTCGGCAATCGCGCGCGCTTCTTCGAGCGCGGTGGTGTAGGCTTCCTCGGCCTTTACGAGATCGCTCTGCGCCTCTAATGCGCCGCCCAGCAACACGCGCAGCGCAGGCCGCTGTTCCGCGCCGGGCGGCAAGGCTTCGAGCGTAGCCACAAGGCGGCTGGCCGCACCCGCCGGGTTGGCATTCGACAGCATCCACTCGGCCTCTGCGCGCGCGGTTTCACCCATCGTGTCTGGCTCATGGGCCAGCGATGCGGCCAGCCCGAAGTATTTGGCTTGTCGCTCGGGCTCGGGCGGGTTCAGGGAATCGCATAGCCACGCCATGGCCGTATAGACGCGGGCCGCGCTGTCGTCATTCAGATGCGCGGTGGCGATGCCCGCCTCGAGTGCAGACAGGGCCGCGTGGGTATCGGCGTGAGCAAGCGATTCGCGGATCAGTTGCTCGACGTCAACGGGATGCGCAGGGACGTCCTCATGCGGCGCGAGCGCTTCTTCATGCGCCTCTTCAATGTGTGGGGATTCTCCGTGTGCAGGCTCCGCTGCAGGGGAAGGGGCATGTTCATCGGCTGCGTGCGGGTCGGCGTGGCTGGTATGATCTTCTTCATGATCGCTGTGCGCTTCGGCATGGCCGCCGTGCGCCTCTGCGTGGCCACCATGTCCGTCGTCATGTGCGCCGTGGGTGTCGCCATGTTCACCATGGCTGCCGTGCGGAGCCAGCACCTTGATCTCGCGCACGGGGGTATGGCGAACCACGCCGGGCTGCGTGGCAAGCGGTCGCACTCCCAACACCAACGCAACGACAACGGCCACCACCAAGCCTGCCAGCACAAACACGGCGCTGGCGATGATCTGGGTATTGGCAGGCTTCACCATGGGTGGCGCTGCCGGGCTAGGGTTGCGTCAAGGGGGAAGCTTCAATCGCGGGGGCGGGGGTCAGCTCATCGGTCGGGTCGATGTCGGTCAGTTCAACCGGCTGCCCTTGCTCTGTGGCAGGCTGCGCGCCATCTGGTCCATATTCAATCACGTTGTCGTACAGCTTGATGTCGTTCTTCACATCCGTAATTCCGCCGAGCGAACGCGTGATCTCCTCCGCCAGCTTGCGCTCCTGCTTCGTGTTCACGTTGCCGGTCAGCACGGCGATGCCGTTCTGCACTTCGACATCCAGATCGCGGATGCTCAGGTGGCGATTGAGCAGCATCGTCTTCTCAATGCGCTTCTCGAGCGCCTCGTCCGATATGCTCGAGCCGATGTCCTTCCAGCCGTTGCCGGTAAACTCAGGCGGGGCCACGGTGAGGTTGTCCACCACCCGCTCGACGCCGCGCGTGTCTGCTGCAATGCGGCCAATGCGCCCGCGCTGCTCTTCGCTGCGCACCACGCCGTAGAGCGTGGTCACGTTGTTCACGGTCTCAATGCCAATGCGCAGGCCCTTGAACTCGCCTTGATACATCAGCCGCGCGCGCACCGAGGCGGTCACCCCCTTGTCCTCGAAGGCCTGCTTCCAGGTGCGGCGATCCTTGTCGTTCTCCGCGTCTGGCGTGATCACGATGTCGTTCTTCACCTCCTTCACGCCCTCGACCGAGGCCGCCAGTTCGGCGGCCAGGTTGCGCTGCACTGAATCGCTCACCCCACCGGTCAGGGTAACGACACCGTTGTCGGTGCTCGTGTTGATATTGAACGGGTTCAGGTGTTCGTTGAGCAGAAAAAAGGTCTCGACGCGCGCGGTGATGGACGCGTCTTCCACTTCTTGCGACACCTGCGCGGGCACGGCCAATGCCGCCATGGCCACAAACCCAGCAATCCACCAAGTATTTCCAGCACGCATGGGGTGTTCTCCGTATCGTTTCGGTTCGCGTCGCCATTGTAACGATCCTCGCGGGATCAAGGACAACACAAGGACGAGTGCGCCAGGGAAAGATTCACCCGTTCACATCGGGCATTCCGCGTATGACGGACTGGATGTCGAGCTCGACGGCGGGATAGCGGGTGATGATTTTGGGAGCTGGCGGCTTGACCGCCACGAAGTCCACGCGGACGGTGTTCGCTGCAGGAGCCTTCCAGCCGTGCGCGTCGTAGCAGCCCAGCAGCACCAGCCCGGCCTTGTCGATAGCCTCGAGCAAAAAGGCGTTGGGGTAGACGCGTTCGCGGAAGGTGTTGCCTGAACCAGTGTTCACGCGGAGCGTGGTCTCGGCGATGCGGCTGTGGCGGTCGTAGCGGGTGCGCCAGCGCAGGGTGATGCCCCCGGTCTTCTCGGTCCACTCAGGGCCCTCGAAGTGTTCGGTGATCATCCGCTCGGTAACCACGTCTGCATACAGTATGCCGCCGGGCTTCAGCGCTGCCGCCATCTGGGCGATGGCTTGGGTGATGTAGTCCGGCTCCAGCAAAAAGTTGAGGCTGTCGAAGAGGCAGGTGGCCAGGTCCACGGATTCGTGGAGCGGGCTGGCGCGCATATCGGCGCAGGCCAGCGGCAGGGCCCCGCGCTCTTTGCGGCCCGAGTGCAACATGGCGCGGGATAGGTCGAACCCCACGCTGCGCCAGCCGCGCTTGCGCAGGGTATGCACCAGCACCCCCGTGCCGCAGGCGAAGTCCGCGTGGGTGAAGTCCTGCGGCAGCAGGTCGGCCAGGGCGCTGCACGTGGCTTCCCAGCGGTCATAATTCACGAAGCCCATAAGCTGGTCGTAGTGTCGGGCGATGGCGTCGAAGCCCACGTCGCGGCGGCGGGGAGAATTCACGCGGCCCCGCCCGATTCCACCCATGCGCAGAAGGCCTGCGATTCGGGATGGCACACTTCCTTCTTCAGCGAGAAAGCCAGCTTGGTGCGGGCGGTGTATAGCAGCGCGGCGGCAAAGCCTTCCGCGCGCAGGATGTTGCGGGTCTCGCCCGCCTCGGGATACTTGCGCAGCGGCTCGCAGAAATCGGCCACGCACAGCGCCTGCGCCAGGCGGCCAATGCCGGGGTGGCCGGTGGTGTGCCAGTAGATAGCCTCGTAGATATCGTCGTCCCCTACGTTCAGCTCGCGACGGCACCACTCCGCCCCCACGGGGCCGTGCAGCAGCAGCGGGCGTTGCAGGCAGGCGGGGTCGATGGACAAGCCAAACATGCGCGCCTGCGCCAGCATGGTCTCGTCGTCCAGGTTGCGGCAGAGGTCGTGCAGCAGGCCCGCCGTTTCCAGCGCAACGGGGTCCAGCCCAAGCGGCTCGCCAATCGTGAGCATGGTTTCCGCCACGGACAGGCAATGGAGCACGCGCTTCTCGGGCAGGCGTTCGCGCAGAAGTTGGCGGTA
This sequence comes from Candidatus Hydrogenedentales bacterium, assembly GCA_044359155.1. Lineage (GTDB taxonomy): Bacteria > Hydrogenedentota > Hydrogenedentia > Hydrogenedentales > JAEUWI01 > WGMK01. The sequence continues at coordinate 6,307 of JBIKMR010000051.1, forward strand.
GGTCTCAAGCATGGCTGCGCACTCTGTCGTGGCCGTACCAACCGTGTTGCTCAATCATCTGCCACACTGCAGGCGGCAGTAAGTGATCCACGGCTTCGCCGTTTGCGATGCGCTGGCGGATGGCACTGCTCGATTGGGAACGTTCTTCAAAGTCCAGCAATGTGCAATGTCCTGCCAGCATGGGCGGCAGTTCGGCGTCGGGACGGCGGGCCGCCAGCAGGTGGGCGCGGTCAAGTATGCGTTGCGGCTGGTGCCAGCCGGGCAGGTCGCGCACGGCGTCCATGCCGAGGATGAGGAACAGCGCTGCGCCGGGGTGGGCAGCGGCAAGCTGGTCCAGCGTGTCCGCCGTATACGACGGCCCCACGCGGTCGAGCTCGATGCGGCTGGGCGCAAAGCCGGGCTCGTTGGCCAGCGCGGCGGACACCATGGCGTACCGGTCTTCCGCCTCAAGGCATACGCCGGTGCGCTTGTGCGGGGGGGTGGCGGACACCACGAACAGCACGGCATCCAACCCGGCCTGCTGTTGTGCGGCTCGGGCGAGTTCGAGGTGCGTGTTGTGGATCGGGTCGAATGTTCCCCCGAATACGCCGATGCGTTGTTGGTCGCTCAAAGAATCTGCCCCGAGCCTCGGCATACGTACTTGGTGGTGGTCAGTCCCTCGAGCGCCATCGGGCCACGGCAGTGCAACTTGTTGGTGCTGATGCCAATCTCCGCCCCCAGCCCGAACTGGAAGCCGTCGGTAAACCGGGTCGAGGCGTTCACGTAGACCGTGGCGCTGTCCACCGCGTCGAGGAAACGCTCGGAGGCTTCATAGCCCGTAGTGACGATTGCGTCGGAATGGTGCGACCCATAGTGATTGATGTGCGCAATCGCCTCTTCAAGCGAGTCCACAATCTTGATGGAAAGAATCTTGTCGAGGTACTCAGTGGTCCAGTCCTCTTCCGTCGCGGGCAGAGCGTCTACCAGCATCCGGGTGCGGTCGCAGCCGCGCAGCTCGCAGCCCTGGGCCGCCAGCGTTTCGGCGATGCGGGGCAGCACCATGGGCGCGCAGGCCGCGTGGACCAGCAGGGTCTCCATGGCGTTGCACACGCCCGTGCGTTGCATCTTCGCGTTCACGCTCACTGACAGCGCCATGTCGGGGTCGGCATCGTCGTGGATATAGGTATGGCACACGCCGTCCAGGTGCGCGATCACGGGGATGCGGCTCTCGTCGTAGATGCGGGCGATAAGCCCCTTGCCGCCCCGGGGAATGATCACGTCGATATGGCGGTCCAGCTTCAGCATCTCGCCCACCGCCGCGCGGTCTTGGGTGTCAATCATCTGCACGGCGAAATCGGGTACGCCTGCGGCGGCGCAGCCCTCGATGAATATCTGCGCAATGGCGAGGTTCGAGTGGAAAGCTTCAGAACCGCCCCGCAGGATGCAGGCATTGCCCGACTTCAGGCACAGGCCCGCCGCGTCCGCCGTCACGTTGGGGCGGCTTTCATAGATGATCCCCACCACGCCAATGGGCTGGCGGATGCGTGCAATGCGCAGGCCGTTGGGGTGGACGTACTGGTCGATGATGTCGCCCACCGGATCGGGCAGCGCCGCCACCTGACGCAGGCCCTCGGCCATGCCCGCGATAACCTTGGGGCTGAGTTCCAAACGATCGAGCATCGCGCCGGACATGCCATTGGTGCGCCCGGCCTCGAGGTCCTTGGCGTTCTCAATGCGCAGGCGCTCCGCGTTCGCCTCAAGGCGCGCGGCGATATCGAGCAGGGCGGCGTCTTTCACGCGGCGTGACATGCTGCGCAGCTGATCGCTCGCGGCACGCGCCTGTCGGCCCATCTGTTCGAGTTGTTCGGTAAGGGACTGCGTTGCCACGGCCATCGCGGGTTGCCTCCAGTGGATCAGGGAAATTATGCCACGCCGTCACGCAGGAATGCATGGAGTCCTTTGAACGAATTGTATGCGCACCCGGTTTTCCAGTAATGGCATTGAATTCCTGACATGACGCATACTTGCGGCGTGGTATCCCGTATGCCACCGGGAGCATGTCCATGAACATACACGTTGTGATTCAACAAGGCGAAGATGGCTACTTCGTTGCGCGCTGTCCCTCGCTGAAAAGCTGCTGGTCGCAGGGCAGAACCCGCGAAGAGGCCTTGGACAATATCCAAGAGGCCATCGCGCTGTACCTGGAGCCTTCTCCGGAAGAAGTTGTCGCCGACGCACTTCACGAGGTGGTGGAACTCACCATTTGAAGCTTCCCCTTCTCCCCCGCCACTCCTTGGAATGCCGCCCATCCCCTCCCTATACTTGTGTTTCCTTCGCCGCCCCCGTGCAGGCGATATCGACGTGAATGAAGGAAGCACCCTTGGACTCAACTGAAGCGAATCGCCTGCCCGTATCCGTGGGCTGGCGCGGGGGCGTGGTGACCCAGCATGCCCTGTCGGAACTGGAGGCCTGTCTGCGGCGTTTCCGCGAGCCCGTGTTTGTGCGCAAGCCGGGGGCGACGCCGGTGGATGGCGAGCACTACGGCCTGCCGGGCTACGCATACTCGCCTGCGCTGCACCCGGAAGACCTGGGCGACCCCGCCTTTCGCGCGCACCACGGCGTGCGCTTCGCCTACTACACCGGCTCGATGGCGAACGGCATTGGCTCCGAAGCGATTGTCGAGGCCATGGGCAATGCCGGCATGTTGGGATTCTTTGGCGCGGCGGGCCTCGCCCCGGCGCGTATCGAGGTGGCGCTGCAACGATTGACCGCGTCGATGGCGGGCAAACCGTGGGGTTGCAACCTGATCAACAGCCCCGGCGACCCCATCTGGCAAGAAGCCGTGGCGGACCTGTATATCAAGCATGGCGTGCCGTGCATCGAGGCCTCGGCCTACATCTCCCTCTCGCTGCCGCTGGTGAAATACCGCACCGCCGGGATTCATGTGGACGCGGACGGCAGCATTGTCGTGCCGAACCATGTGATAGCCAAGCTGTCGCGCGTGGAAGTGGCGCGGCGTTTCCTGTCTCCCCCACCGGAAAAGATGCTGCGGCAGTTGGTTGAGGCGGGACACCTTACCCCGGAGCAGGCCGCGTTGGCGGCGAAGGTTCCCGTGGCGGATGACGTGACGGTCGAGGCGGATTCGGGCGGGCACACCGACCACCGCCCCGCCATCACCGTGTTGCCCGCCATGCTGGCGTTGCGCGACGAGATACAGGCAGAGCAAGGCTACCCCATCGCGCCGCGCATTGGACTGGGCGGTGGCATTGGCACGCCCTCCGCCGTGGCTGCGACCTTTCAGATGGGTGCGGCCTATGTGGTCACGGGATCCATCAACCAGGCCTGCGCCGAGTCCGGCTCTTCGGACCGGGTGCGCGCCATGCTGGCGAACGCGACGCAGACCGACGTGGGCCAGGCCCCGGCGGCGGACATGTTCGAGATGGGCGTGACCGTGCAGGTTCTGTCCAAGGGCACGCGCTTCACCACGCGCGGCGGCAAGCTATTCCAGCTCTTCAAGCAATACGAATCAATAGACGACATTCCCACCGAGGAGCGCGAGAAGATCGAGGTGGAGCTGTTCCGCGCGCCGCTCGCGGAAATCTGGGAACAGACCCGCGCCTTCTTTGCAGAGCGCGATCCTTCGCAGATTGAAAAGGCCGAGGCCAAGCCCCGGCACAAGATGTCGCTGATATTCCGCTGGTACCTCGGCCAGTCGTCCCGCTGGGCGAACTTGGGAATTGAAGACCGGCAGGAGGACTACCAAATCTGGTGCGGCCCCGCCATGGGCGCGTTCAACGAGTGGGCTGCGGGCGGACCGCTGGCCCCGCTCGATGCGCGCCATGTGGTGCCCGTCGCGCAGAACCTGCTTGCCGGGGCCGCTGTGGCGCTGCGCGCCGGGGTGCTGCGCACGCAGGGGATTGACGCACCCACCGCCCTGCTCAACGTGCCCGCGCTGGACGCTGCGACTATCAAGGAAGCCCTGTCATGAGTGCGCCTATCTACCCGAGAACGCGTCGCGTGCTGCTGGCGAGTGTGTTGATTGTGGCGCTGGTGGGGCTGGACCATTTCACCAAGTGGCTAGCGATTCAGTACCTGATGGGGCACTCGCCCATCATCTATCTGGGCGATCTTTTTCGACTGCAATACGCCACCAACACCGGGGCCTTCCTTAGCCTGGGCAGCAGCCTGCCTGAATCGATACGGCCCTATCTGCTCACCGGGCTCAACGGAATAATCCTGTTCGGGGTCACGCTCTTCCTTGTGGCCAAGCGCGAACTCTCCCTGCCAATAACCATCGCACTCACGCTCATCCTCTCCGGCGGTATCGGCAACATGATAGACCGCGTCTTCCGTGATGGCGTGGTGGTGGATTTCCTGAACATCGGCATCCCCTGGGGTCCGCTTCAAATCCGTTCTGGAATCTTCAACGTGGCAGACATCGCCATCATGGGCGGCCTGTTCATGATGATCGGCATCGAGTTTCTGCTGCCACAGAAGAAGGCACCGACCACTACGGACGAGGCACGGACCGACAAGCCGTAGGTGCCAGACATGTCTGGCACCTACAACGGCTGCTCCGGCAATTTCCCCTTGAGCAGATACACCGCAATCGCGTCTACGTGCTTGTGGAGCCATTCCACGAAGAGACCCAGCACAAACCAGCACGGCGCATAGAAGGCGGTGATCTGCCCATGCAGGTGCATGGGAATCTCTCGCCCGCCTACCACGATGTGGTGGTGGCTGTAATCCCAGATGCGAATGCCCACGGCGTTGAAGGCCAAGCCCGACACCCATTCGATGAAAAAGATGCCGAGCATGTAGACGAAGGCCCGACCGACCAGCGGCACACCGCGCGCCTTGAGGGCGGTGGCTATCGGCCACACCGCCACGCCAAGTATGCCGTAGTCCAGCATCATCCAAGGCGAGGTCTTACTGATGGCGCTGATGTTGCCGCCTGCAAGGTTGCCAAAGCCGGTGAAGAAGACCTCGATCAACAGGCCAATGCACGCAAACAAAAACCAGCGCATTGCCATGCGTGATGGCGCGTTCATGCTGAAGTTATCCGTGGTAGCCATGCGCTATCTCCCCTGCGCTTTGCCTTACTCAGCCGGTGCCCAGAAGTCGGCAACCAAAGCCTTGTCCAGCAGCGGCCCCACAAAGGCCACAAATTCCTTGTGCGCGGCATGGGGCAGGTAGGCGTCGCGGGCGGCGGTGTCGGGGAAGGTGGCACAGAAGACGTGCTCGAAGCCGTCGCCCAGGTTTTCACCCTCGACGTTCTTGCCGCCCTCGAAACGCAGGATGGTGTCGATCTTGTCCTTCAGCGCGGCGAAGCGCGTAATCACCTCGGCCTTCTGTTCCTCGCTCACGTCGGCCTTGTAGCGAAACAACACCGTATGCCGAAGCACTTGCTCCATCTTGGCTTCCTCCTTGGCATGGGCCACGTTGGTCAAGGTGGCATAGCCACCGCCAAACACCGCAGCCGCCGCAATTAACGCAATGCACAGGTTCCGTTTCATCACGATTCCTCCCCAGGTATGGGCGGCGGACCGCCGTATTGTATTTCCGTTTGCCGCAGTAACGAGTCATAGACCACGGAATAGGCCAACATGGTTGCAGGAACGGTAATTAGCAATCCAACGAACAGGCACAGAAACCCAAGGAGATTGATCAACGCAAATGCCACCGAGAAGTTCACCAGTGACAAGATCGCCCCTTTGGCCATCGTCACCGAACCGCGCAGTGAATCCATCACGCCAACATTGCAATCCACGATTAGGCACGGGGCGAACCCGAGATAAGCGCCGACCAGAAACGGGGGGATGATCCCCACGCCGACTGTGGCCAAAACAGCAATTAAGAACACGGCGTGTTGGTTCACAAAAAATAGCAGGTCCATGCCAGAAGAAATGGTCTGCACATCACTGGCGGATGGTCCGACCGACGCCACAATAACCACCACCGCGATAAACCCCGGCACAAAAGCCAGCATACCGAGTAATTGCGTGAGAAACGTGGCGATCATGAGCTTGAGCACCCAAGGCTTTCCGGACAGGAATCCCGCGATGGACAACTTGCCGGTGCGCACTCCGCGCAGCGCAACAACTATCCATCCTGAGGTAAGCCAAGCAATCACCACCATTTGTAACACGTAGAGCGGTAAGGCCAAGGACACCTGCGCGAAAGGCCCCATCTGCACTGAAAGCCTTTCAAGAAGGCGCATGAGCAGAAACGCCGACACGAAGGCCAGAATTATCGCAATGCAGGTTCCCAGCCCGCCAAGAGTCAGGTTGAATCCCGTGCGGAGCGAGGCGGCTATGGGCACCTGCTTCTTCACGGCAGCGGTCCATCCACCACCGCCGCTGGTGCAGGTTCGGCGGGTGTTTCAGGCGCTGCTTCCGGGGCAGGCTCTGGCTCCGGGACCGCATCCTTCTTGAAGTGTTGCACGCGGATGTTCCGATACCACGCCTCGCCGCCGTGGTCTTGCAGGGCGAGCATTCCGGTGAGGGGCAGGTCCTTGAACGCATACTCAAACTTGCCCAGGGGCGTGTCCATCAGGCCGATGTCGGTGTACAAGATCATCCAGCCGTTGTGGTAGACAATGACCTGCTGCTCGCGCACCGCAATATCGAAGCTGTTCCATTCGCCCGCCGGGCGCGACAGGTTGAACATCGGGGTGACCACGTCGTAGATCGCGCCGCTGGTGTTGCGCGTGGGCGCGTCGCCGAAGTCATCGAGCACCTGAATCTCGAAGCCGCGCATCACGTCATCGTCCGGCTGCTTGCGAATGAAGATGCCGCTGTTGGCGCGTGGCGTGAGCATGTACTCGATGTGCAAGTCGAAGTTGCCGAGCATCTCGCCGGTGTAGCCCACATAGCGCAAAGGCGACACGGTGACGCCGTAGATGTGCAACATGCCGTCCACAATCTCGAAGATGTCTGCCTCATCGGACACGTTCTTCCAGAGTGGCGCGTGTTCTGCGTCGAGCAGGTCCACCCATTGTTCGCCCTCGGGAACGCGCGTGGGCTTTCCCGTGGGCACGGGCTTGCTGGATTCCCCGCTGGTTATCCAATACGCCCCGGCTATCACCGCCTGCACCACCAGCAACCCCGCTACTGCCTTCCAAGCCTTCATGTCTATCTTCCCCTCAGTCGAACCGGAAATGCACGAAGATGCGTCCAAAGTTCTTGTCGTCTTTTTCCACACGGTGATACTGCCGTTTGATGTCCGGCTGCTGCAAGAACCGCAGCACGCGCTTCTTCAACTGGCCCGAGCCTTTGCCGGGTATGATCTCGACGGTGGGTATGCGCTTGCGCACCGCGTCGTCAATCACACGGTTCAGCTCAGCCTCGATAGCGCCGCTCTTGTTGAAGATGTCATGGAGGTCCAGCGTAATCTTCGCCACGGTTCAGGCCTCCGCCCGGGTGGCAGGAACCAGGGCGAGCACGCGCTTCAGGCCCTCGTCCAGCCCGCAGAAGGGTGTGGCCAATACCGAGCGCGCCAGCGCGTTCGACAGCGATACGTCCACCGGGCGGTCGGCCCGGCCCGGTATGTCGGTGGGATCGTTCGGCACCACCAGGTCGGGCGAGAAGCCCAGTCCCTTGGCGAGCGTCTGCACCATTTCGCAGCGGTTCATCACGTCGTTGCCGGACAGGTGGATGATGCCGGTGAAATCGTGGTCGGCCAGTTCGAGCAGGGCCTGTCCGAGCGTGGCCACGTCCACGGGGGAACGAATCTCGAGCGGTGGCACGCCCAGAGTCTCGCCGCGTTCAAGCACGGGGATCATTTTTGAGAGGAACGAGTTGCCTACCCCCAGCATGGGCAGGCCCATGACAATCGCCACCCGCGCCACCACCCCGCCGCGCGGCATTGCCAGCACGGCCTTCTCCCCCTCCAACTTGGTGTGGCCGTAGAAGTTCACGGGGGACGGCGGCTCGGCCTCGGTGTATCGGCCCTTGGTACCTTCGAACACGTTGTCCGTCGAGCAGTACACCAGCCGGATTCCCAAGCGCGTGGCAAGCGCAGCCATGTTGTGCGTCATGCGGGCGTTCACGTCCAGCGCTTCCTGTTGGTTCGCCTGGCAATAGTCGATGTTGGCGTTCGCCGCCGTATGCACAATCGCGGACGGGGCAATTTGCTCGACCAGGTAATTGAACGCGCCGGTGTCCAGCGGATCAACGCTGTGCCACACCACGCCCGGCAGTTCCGCTATTGCGTCGCCCCGGGTGAGCGCGTGTATCTCCCACCCCTCGGGCGCCTGCCGTAACATGCTGCCCGCCACAAAGCCGCCCGCACCCGTGATTACTATTCGCGTGCTCATGCTGATGCCGACCCTCCTCGCAGCCGGTTGCGTATTCTATCGGGCTGGAACGGAAAAGTCGCGCACGCACTTCAAATAAAAAGAATCGGGGCGCCCGGCAGAACCGGGCGCCCCGATGAAGACTATCCGTCAGGACCTAGTAGCGCGAGTAGCTCGGCTTACGGTCTTCCTTCGGGCGCGCTTCGTTGGCGGTGATGGTGCGGCCCTGAAGGTCGCGGCCATTCAGGCCATTGATAGCGGACTTGGCTTCGCCACTGTCAGCCATTTCCACGAAGCCGAAACCGCGCGAGCGGCCGGTTTCACGGTCGGTGACGACGCGGGCGCTGTCCACGGCACCGTACTGCTCGAAGGCAGTGCGGAGATCGTTGTCGCGCGTGTCGAAGGAGAGATTGCCTACATAGATGTTCATTGCTTGTTCCTTTCCGGGAAACACTGTGGTGGGTGGCCATCAACATCGAACGACGGCCAATCCGGAGCGAACAAGCGGCCTGCGGCAGGCCCGATAAGCAAGGACGGGAACGGGGTCGGTGTATCTTCTCGCCACACACTCCGAAGAGCGTGCAACCATTGCACTTCGGGAATGATACCTTATTCCGACGAAAAAGGCAATACTAAGCTTTACTGAAAAGGATACCCCTATGAACCCCTTCCTGCTCTCCGCCTTGATGCTATTCGGCGCTTCCACCTTAGTGCCCGAAGATCTCCCCCTGCCCCCCGCCAAACAGGGCGGGGTCTACGTGGTGGCGCACCGGGGAGCGCACGTGGGGATTCCCGAGAACACCCTCGCCGCCTACCAGAAGGCCATCGATCTGGGCTGCGACTTTGTCGAGGTGGATGTACGCACCACGAAGGACGGCGAATTGGTGAGCATCCACAATGCCACGGTGGAAGCCTATGCCCCCGGCAACACGGGCAAGGTGAAGGCAATGACGCTGGCAGAATTGCAGGCGCTCGACATCGGCAGCCGCGTGGGGCCGGAGTGGAAGGAGGAGCGCATTCCCAAGATGGACGATGTATTTGCCCTGTGCAAGGACAAGATAGGAATCTATCTCGACGTGAAGGATGCCGATTTCGGGGAGTTGTTGGAGATGGTGCGGAAGCACGGCATGGAGCTGCAATGCTTGTGGTATGCCGGGCCGAGGCACCTGGAGAAGGTGGCGAAGGATTGCCCTGAGTGCCTGCCCATGCCCGACCCCGGCCCGGAGAAGTTGCTTGCGAAGATGCTAGAACGCCACCGCCCCAAGGTGGTGGCTTCCGTGTGGGACTTCTACTCCGAATCCTTCGCCCGCACCTGCCACGAGGCGGGTGCCATCGTGATAGTGGACGAGGAAGACGCCACTAGCTGGGAACCCGCCTTGGCCTGGGGCACCAACGGAATACAGACCGACGACCCCGAGGGATTGATCAAGTTCCTGCACGCGCGATAGGGGCTATTCCCCCACCGTTACCAAATCCCGAATCGCGGCCATGCGCTTTTCCCCGATTCCAGATACATTCCTTAAATCATCAACCGTGCCGAAAGGGCGCTGCGCCACAATACGCCCGGCGTAGGCTGGGCCAATACCCGGCAGCGATTCGAGTTCCGCCTGCGTGGCCGTGTTGATGTTGATCTTGCTATCGACCGACGCCGGGGCCACCTTGCCCCCTGACGTGGGGACCGACGGAGCCGCAGTCGGCGCAGGCACCGCCACCGCCAGCCCTTGGCCAGACATCGTATACGGCGCGGGATTCTCCACGGCCTCGCGCCCACGGGCACGCAGCACCCCACCTTCCGCGCTGCGCATCGCGTGGCGCGGCACAATCAGGGTGGTGGCATCTATTAGCCGTGCGGACAGGTTGATGTCGGCAAGGTCAGCTTCTTCCGCCGTGCCCCCTGCCGCATCGAGCAGTTCCTGTATCCGCGCTTCTTGCGGCAGCCAATACAGTCCGGGCCGCTGCACCGCACCCTGCACCGATACCCCCAGCAAAGCAGCAGGCGCAACGGCCTCGACAGGTGCAATAAGGACGGGAGTTTCAGCAACCGGCATAGGCACCGAGACCTCAGCCTCGACAGGCGGGGCCACGCGGGTTGGCGGCTTCAAGGGTGTACGCGGGGCCGAGAGGCTCCCCGGCGCAACCGCCTCCGCAATCGGTACAGCCGCAGGAGCCACCGGCCACCGGGCAAATACAATCGCAGCTGCCCCCGCAACCAACGCAACCGCCAACCCCGTCATCACCACCTGCTCCCGCGTTGTAAAGACCCGGCTCAACATGTCGCCCGCTCTCCCACTGCTGATAGCCTACTCCAATTGCTGGCGCAGTATAGCAGGCGCAGCGGCCCAATCACCCCTTGCAGAAGCCGTCCTCGGAAACACAGGGCGATAGGCTGTCGAAGTTGAAAAGCTGAATCAATCGAAGCAGTTCGCTGAGCGACACCACACCGTCTGGCGTGCCCGTATAATCCCCGGCGTGCGCAACGCAGGGCGGAGCCAACACGCCGCCCGGCTCAAAGCCGTCCTCCGTGTCGTCTGTATTCGGGGCGCATCCATAACTGCCCGCATTGTACAACTGAATTACTCGCAACGCCTCAGAAAGATCAAGCAATCCATCGCCGTTAAGGTCCGCATTGTGAATGGGTTTGCCGTCGATAGCCTGCTGTTGCAACTCAGGCAACGACAGGCGACCATCGTTGTTCGTATCGTAAGCGTCGAACGCTTCGCGCGTGCCGCCTAGGTTGTCCCTGAACTCGGAAAAGCTGAGCCGCGAATCTCCATTTGCCTCTGCCCCAAACCAACCCGCCAGCACCCACGCCACATCGGGCAACACGAACTCCCCTTCACCATCCGTTACCCCCTCTTCAACCCCTTCGCCGTCTTCCAAACCCTCGGCAATTCCTTCACCTTCAACAAGCCCCTCGCCTTCCATCGCCCCCTCGCCATCGACTTGTCCTTCGAGTACGCCCTCGATGGCCCCTTCACCCTCCAGCACACCTTCGGATATTCCTTCGATTACTCCTTCAGTCTCTCCTTCTCCCTCAGCAATTCCTTCTCCTTCAGCAAAACCCTCGCCTCCCCCCTCTCCCTCAACCAGTCCTTCTGCCATGCCTTCCCCTTCACCCTCGAAAACGCCATCACAACCGTCATCAAACCCTTCCAGTTCGCCCTTCTCTGCAGCCTTCGCCCCGCCTTCTCCCTCGCCCTCCAAAGCGGGCAACACGGTGAACACCGCCTGGGGAATCGCACCCGTGGGCGGGCGCCCCCACTTGTCAACGATGTCGTGATCCGGGCGCAGCGTTGCCGTTACGACCCCTTCGCCCGAAGGCTGGGAGAGCCGGAAGCGTGCACTGCTGACTTGCGCGATGGGTGACACTTCGATGCTGCCAAACGTAATCCCGCTGTCAGAGGTCAACAACAGGTCAGATGGGTCGTCCTGAAATATTTCGCGGCTTCCAAGAATATAGATAGAAATGGTGCCGCTGCCGACCCTGACGGGGCCAAATATCGTGTAAACTTTTTGGATGTACAGCCGTTCAGCGTCAATTTTTATAACAGGACAACTGTGCGTATAAATGAGTCCGTTCCCCGTTAAAGTCTCAATATCCGATGTGGTTGAAACAAGGAAGGACAAGGATCGGCTGAGTGTCAGGTTGGAAAAGTTGACCTGATAAACCGCAGGGCCTCCGCTTATTTCCACCACGGCAGTCGAGTAATCGAATACCAGATCGGCGGCATCAAAGTTAATGACCGGTTCTGCAAAGGTCACCTCGAAACTGACATCCGTATCCCCCGTCTCGGCAGCTTCATCTGTGGTGATCGATGCTACATAGGTGCCCGGCTCGGGCGGTGGAGGAAAGCTGGCAACCGCAGACAATATACCCGGGACGTAGCCGTTGCCAGCATCGTCATCCAGGGTGGCGTCGTCCGAGAGGCGTACCGTCACCTGCCCAGGGGCGGCAGTGAAGATACCACTTAGATTGAGGCGCATGGGTGCTAATCCCAGCACTACGCTGGATAGCTCCACTCCATTCGCCGAGATTTCCAGATCTTCTATATCGAATCCCACCACCGTATCGTTAAAACCTATTCGGATAATCGCTTCGTCCACCGGATAGGTAATCTGCTCAGGAGAATCCACTTGCAACACGGTCACTGCAAGGGGGCGGGTGTCGATTGTCATCGTAGAAGAGACCGGAGTTGGCTCAACTATGGCATTGCCGTCCGAGTCTTCAATACCCGCGTTCCTTTTCACTTGATACTTCAGCGTCCCTTGCGCGTCCACCGGCGTGATTTCCACTTCATACTCCGAGCCGCTTCCCGTGATCGTCACGGAGCTCACGCCCACACCAGTGAAGGTAAAGTCATCCATACCGTCAAACCCGGTGACAGGTTCCGAAAACACAACACGTATGCGCGGCTTGTTCGCAAGGGTGTATACGGGTAGGGGGTTGAGCAAAGTCATGGACTCCACGTAAGGCACCTCAACATACTCCAGCAGGGAATACCAGACATCCCTTTCATCAGAGCCTGCGGCGCGCTGGCGCTCGCTCACCACCATCCACACGCTGCCATCGTCACTGGCGATTCCGCCCGCATGAGATTCGGTTTGGTTATCAGCAAAAAGGTTTTGTTGCGGGGTAAACAGCGCAAGGTCTCTAGGTGCCGAGGAAAACACCGCTACATTGGACCTGGTCCATGCTGCTCCTAAAAAATCGATAGCCGGTTCATACCAAATCTTGGGATCACGGAAATCATAACCGCTTGAGATAAACCCTTCTGTCCAGTCTGATCCCGATTGGCTGCGCCCAAACCTCATTGAGCTAATAACTATATTCCAGTCGCCCACCTCTAACCAAGGAAACACAACCAGCCAATCGCCGCTATTAAGTCGTGCTGAAGTACATTGGAATGGCTTTGTATATATTGCTCCCCCCCCAAAGCAACCCGCAAGCCCATCAGTGGTGGTTAAACTCCATGTATGGCCGCCATCAAGCGAATGGGCTAATTGCTGAGTGTCATTACAAGGATAGGTGCCATCACTCTTGAGCGTATACGACGCCAGCAATTCCACGCCGTCATCGGTGGCTAGGGTCAAGCCCGCCACGCCAAAGGGTGCCATCTGCGCCTTGTGCCAAGTTTGGCCTGCATCATCCGTGCTTCCGACGATGGGCGCCAGATTCGCAACCTCAGGCTTCTTCACCAAGGCCGCGAGGAAGAAGCGACCTCCTGCGTAAAGCACATTCACGTCCAAGCTTGACGTAGCGCAGCTATACCAACTGACCGGGGCGCTCCACGTCTGGCCATCGTCGACAGAAACGGAATAGTGCGGCCCGGCATCCTGCCTGCTCCAGGCCACCATACATGTGCCCAGTCCATCCGTGGCGATGGCGGGCCGGGTATCGGCAAACTCCTCGGTCTCGAAGTCCACATGCAGCGCAGTGTTGCCCGTTGGCCAGGTCAAGCCCAGGTCGGTGGAGCGCGTGAAGAAAATATCCGAGTCCCCCTGCACCACCACGCCTCGAGTGCTGGACCAGACCACCACCCACGTGCCACCAGCCGTGGCCACCGTGGGGGTGATGTCACTTCCTGGCACCGACTGAATCGGAAGGTTTACCGCCCCATCTCGCACGGGCGCGAGG
>JBIKMR010000268.1:0-5977 GCA_044359155.1 Candidatus Hydrogenedentales bacterium
TCTTGGCGGTATGGGGAATGCATGTGGCCCACCCCGGGCAGGACGTCCCCCTCTCGACCCTGTTCTGGCTCTTCATGTTCATCGCGCCACTCTGCGGCTGGTATGGCTATGTGCTCGCCGTTGACCGCAAGCGCCTGCTGGTGGCCACCCTCGCCTCAAGTTGCTTCGCCTTCATACACATTGACTCCTACGGCTTGGTTGGGGCAACGTGGCTGCTGGGCACCATTCTCATTTATCTGTCGATGGAAGACCGCTACCGCAACCTGATTGCGATGGGCTTCATCCACGGCATCCTCGGCAGCACCTTTGGCCAGCTGTTCAGCAAGGGAAATTCGGGGACGATGGAAGTCGATTACAGCGTGGGCCCTTGGGGTGTAGACGACCCCACCCTCGCCGTGCTCTGGTTCCCGCTGGGCTGCATCATCGTTTACGCGGCGCTGATGGTGTGGAGCTTCTACTACCTGCGCAACGTGCCCAACGTGTCAGAACCCACGCACGCCTAACGTATGTGGGCTTGGTACTTTCGGAACAACCCACGAAACTGGTTGTAGGAAAGGCCGAGCAACTCGGCGGCTTTGCGCTGGTTGTGCTTGGCGCGGTCGAGCGCGGCGGTGAGCAGGCACAGTTCGTACTCGGCGATGGCCGCGTCGAAATCGATGGGCAGTGAAACGCCGCCCTGTGTGGCGGCGGGTGCGGCGGCAGGGCTTGTGCCTTCGGCGCATCCCGGCGCGGGGGCATAGGGCGACTCGAAGGGGTCGAACTGCACATGGCTGATGCGGGCGCTTGCCGATTGGTACACCGCGCGCTCGATGGTGTTCTTCAGTTCGCGCACGTTGCCGCGCCAGGGGTGTCGTTCCAGCGCTTCTGCCACGCGCTCGCTGAACTCGGGAATGTCATCACGCCCCAACTCCGCCGCCATGCGCGATGCGAAGTGATGCGCCAGCAGCAGGATGTCTTCCTTGCGGTCGCGCAGCGGCGGCACATAGATCACGTCGAAGGAAAGCCGGTCCAGCAGGTCGCGCATGAAGCGGCCCTCGTCCGCCAGCTTGGGCAGGTCCGCGTTGGTAGCGGCCACGATGCGCACGTCCACCCGCACCTGTTCCGACCCGCCCACCCGCTCGAACACGCCGTATTCCACCACTCGCAGAATCTTCTCCTGCACCTGCAAGGGCACGTTGCCCAGCTCGTCGAGAAACAAGGTGCCGCCGTCCGCCGCCTCGAAGCGCCCGCGCCGCCGGGTGGTGGCACCGGTAAACGCCCCCGGTTCGTGGCCGAAGAGTTCGCTCTCGATAAGCGATTGCGCCAGCGCCGCGCAGTTCAATTCGATCAGCGGCTCCTGCCAGCGCTTGGACAAGAAATGGATGCGGCGCGCCGCCAACTCCTTGCCCGAGCCGCGCTCGCCAATCACCAGCACGGGCCGCTCGACCGGCCCCACGCGGGACAGCCGCTCCTGGAAATCCAGAAACGCCTCCGACTGGCCGACGGCGTCCTGCCGCTCGTATTCGTAACTCGACTTGTCCTGCACGGGTTCCTCGTCTTTGGCCGTGGCCTTGCATCCCTTGGACACCAAGATACACCATAAGGGTTGCACCAAGGGAGAACCGCCATGACCACGCTGCTTGCCATCGGATTTTTGTTTCTGGCGGAGTTACAGAATATGGAAACGCTGGAACTTGTCAGCGTGCAGCGCATTTGGGACGCCGCGCCCCACAACGCCTTCACCGATCTTGTGCGGTGGAACGATCAGTGGTATTGCACCTTCCGCGAGGGCGATGGCCACGTGGGTGGCGATGGCAAGACGCGCATCATCACGTCCTCCGACGGCGTGAAGTGGGAAAGCGTAGCGCTGATGGAGGAAGCCGGGGTGGACCTGCGCGACCCAAAGTTGAGCGTGACCCCGGACAACCGGCTGATGGCGCTGATGGGCGGGTCCATCTACCGCGAGGGCAACCTCGTGGGAATGCAGCCGCGTGTGGCCTTCTCGAAAGACGGCAAGGAATGGGGCGCGCCCCAGCCCATATTGAAAGACGGCGACTGGCTATGGCGCGTCACCTGGCACAAGGGCACGGCCTACGGCGTGAGCTACGGCCTATCCGCCGACGGCGCCACCCCCGGCGCCAAGCTCTGCAAAAGCACCGATGGCGTGACATGGGAAGTGGCGTCGAGCATGGGCACCGACGAGCACTGCAACGAGGCGACCTTGCGCTTTCGCTCTGACGACACCTGCATCGCCCTCATCCGCCGGGATGGCGGCGACAAGCAAGGCTGGATTGGTGAGAGCAAAGCCCCTTACTCCGATTGGAAATGGACCCCTTGCGGACACGCTCTCGGCGGCCCCGAGTTCATCATCACCCCCGAGGGCATATGGGCAGGCAGCCGCGACGTGCGCGAAGGCGCAACCACCGTTGTCGCCCGTATGACCCCCACCACCTACGAACCCCTGCTCACCCTGCCCAGCGGCGGCGACACCAGCTACCCCGGCATGGTCTGGCACGACAACGAAATCTGGATGTCTTACTACTCCAGCCACGAGGAAAAGACTGCCATCTACCTGGCGCGAATTAAGTTGTAGCCCACACCGTAGGTGCCAGACATGTCTGGCACCTAAACAGTTTCTATCTCGCAGATTCAAATATATCTTCCACCTGTTCAAGCCTGCCATTGTTTCGGAATCCATGTATGGACAATACCTCTGAATTCTTGCAACCGGTAAAGCGCCGCAGGCTTCATGGCTTCCACTATCATGAAGGCTACGCCTATTTTGTAACTCTTTGCTGCGCAAGACGTACTTGCCTGTTCGGGGAAATCCAAGAGGGGTCGATGCGCAGGAATGCACTGGCTGAAATGGTGTTGTCATGCTGGGCAAATATACCCGCTCATTTCCCGAATGTTGAGCTTGACGCCTTCGTCATTATGCCGAACCATATTCACGGCGTCTTGTGCATTCCCGCAGACCCCACTACCGCTCAGGTAGCAGCCGATCATGTCCGCCCTTTGTCGGGTTCCTTGTCGATAATCGTGGGTTCGTTCAAGGCGGCGGTCACCCGCTCTGCTAATCGTGCAGGCATTGCACCCAAGGGGGCGATATGGCAGCGAAGCTTTCACGACCGTATCGTTCGTAATGATTGGGAACTAGAGCGGATTCGAGTGTACATCGAGTCCAACCCAATTCGGTGGGCGCTGGACCGAGAGAACCCTGCGGCGGAAGGAGTAGACCCTGATTGGCCTTGGCTATCGGACGAAGGACAAGGGAATGCCTGACATCTTGTGTGTAGGTGCCAGACATGTCTGACACCTACGGTCAACACGAGATATATCCGGCACCTCCGGCACCTACTTCCCAAACGTGAGCGTGTGCTCGGTGTTGGCGTCGACTTGTTCCTTGGTGAAGTTGAGCTTGCGCCATTTGCCGGTCATGAAGAGTTCGGCCTGGTCGTCGTAATGCGGCGAGAGGAAGTGGCCGGAGTTGCCAGTGGGGAGGATCGAGTAGCTGTCGTCGGGAGTGGCGAAGTCCACCACGCGGCGGGTGCTGGGTCCGGCGAGCACGGCATACTTTCCCTTGTTGGCGCTGAAGAGCATGTTGTTCACCACTTGCTGTGAACCAGTGGAGGGGAAGGGGCCGATGTTGAAGACCTTGTTCAAGCCGGGCAGATAGCCAAGGGGGTGCGAGAATTCCATGGTGTGGGCCTTGCCCCAGGTCCAGCCCTTGGGGTCGCTGCCATAGTTGTTGGCAAGCACGGCCACGGCTTCTTTCCATGCAGCCAGCAGGATGTCCTGCTGGGTTTCCTTCTCGGGCGTGTTCACGTTGTCCCAGCCGGGCAGCTCGGGGCTGCGCATGGCCAGCTTGAATCCATTGAAGCTGTCGGCCAGCGAGTCGTATATCGGCAGTTGCTTCTCGCCGAACTCGTCGCCCGCCCATTGTTCCATGATGTATTCGTAGGCCACCCAATAGATGGTGGCGCCCACGCTGTCGATGTCGTGGCGCAGGTCCCACGCGCGCAACAGATCGGCGGCCTGCTTTTCTGCGGGGGAAAGCTCTGCCCCGTCGAGCGCGGCCAGCAGCACCCCACGCATCTCGTCGCCCGTGTAGGCTTCGTCGTCGTATTGCAGTTGCTTCATCTCCTCGAGCGTCCACGTGGCCTTGCTGGACAGCACCTGCTCGAGGCGGCCTGCGCGGTCGAGCGGCTGGAAGTAGCCCGGCATGGGATTGATCTCACCGTTGGGGCCAAGCGGCTTCACGGTGGACCAATTGTTCGCCGTGACGATGTAGCCCTGCGGGGGATTGACCAGCTGGGGGTTGCTCTCGAAGGGCAGATAGCCGAGCACTTCGTCGTTGCCAGATGCGCCGTCGAGCAGGGTCTTGGGGTTCAGGCCGGGGCGGCGTATGGGCAGGCGGCCTGCGCCCCACCACCCGATGTTGTTGTCAGAGTCGGCGTAGGAAATGTTCAGGCCGGGCGACGTGATGAGCGCCACGCCGGACTGGAAGTCGGCGATGTTCTTCGCGCGCGCCATCTTGTAGAAGCCCAGCAGGTCGGTGTACTCCAGATGCTGCCACACCCAAGACATGGACACATCCGGCCCCTTGTAGTCCAACATCAGGCGGAGCAAGTCGGTAATCACCGGGCCGTGGTTGGTCACGCGGATGTTGGCTTTCACGTCGGCCCCAAAGCGCACGCCGATGGTCTGCTCCTCCGACTTCACGTCCACCCACTCGCCCTTGTACTTCACGCGCCCGGGGTTGGCGGGATCAAAGGTTTCCTCGAAAAGGTCCACGTCGTCGTTCGCCAGCATGGTGATGGTCCAGCCGAAGCGGTCGTTGTGGCCCAGCAGCGTGATGGGAATCAGCGGAAGGTAGTAGCCATACAGGTCCAGCTCGGGGCACTGAATCTGCGCCTCATACCACACGCTGGGATTCGAGAAGGGAATGTGCGGATCGTTAGCCAGCAGCGGTTTGCCCGATGCCGAAAGCGCGCCGCTGACCACCCACGAGTTGCTGCCCAGGCCATGGCCGAAACGGCTGGCCAACAGGCTGAGGCTGTCCACCAGCGGTGCCAGCGCCGATACCACTGCGGGCGCTTCCGTCGCGGCGGGCGCAGGCGTGGCGGCGGCCTTGGCCCGCAGGATTTCCAGCGCCTCGTCGATGGTTTCCATCACCGTCACCGGCGCGGGGTCTTGCGCTTCGCCGGGGAAGAAGGCGGTCGTGTCCATTTCGGGGAAGCGCTCCTTGAGCAGGCTCTGGAGCACGTCCTCGCGCAGGCCATCGGCAAAGGCAATCGGCAAAATGGCCGCCACGCTCATGCAGTCCGCCGGGGTATAAGTGTGCTTGGGAATGGCGAGCAGCGCGAACTCGACCGGCAGCGGGCCAGTCTCAACGAAGTGATTCACGCCCGCGCAATAGGCCTCAGACAGCGCGGTGATCTCCGGGTTCGTGTTCTTGTAGCGGTCCGCATATTCCTGCGCCTTCGGCAACAGGCGGAACGAGCGGGCAATCGCATCGATGCGCGGCACCATGATGGGGCCAAACAATTCCGACAGCTTGCCCTGCGCCAGGCGGCGGACGATTTCCATCTGGAACAGCCGGTCCTGCGCCTGCGCATAGCCCAGCGCGAAGTACGCGTCCACCTCGTTGTCGGCATAAATGTGCGGCACGCCCCAGTTGTCGCGCTTCAGCGTCACCTCGCCGGTGAGCGAAGGGTGAGACACCCGCCCATCCAGCGCAGGCATACCCGCATTGGCCCGCCAATAAAACCACCCGCCCCCCACCACCGCCAGCACCAACACCAACACAACCAGCGTCCGCAACACGCGCAACAAGACCTTCATGAAATCATCCTCCCGCTTCCCAGCCCATGGGAAACAGGGAGTATAACGGGGCAGAAGGGGATTTTGGAATGCGGATTTTGGATTGCAGATTGCAATGCCCCCCGGTGTTCCACCGGTAGGGTCCCTGTCCCCAGGGACCTCTTCGCATTCCGCT
>JBIKMR010000052.1:0-20121 GCA_044359155.1 Candidatus Hydrogenedentales bacterium
CATCGCCGCGCATGGTCTTACCGCCCGCCTGCTGCCCTCGCTCGTTGAGCGCAAGGGACAAATCGTCTACATCAATTCCCGCGCAGGTTTCATGAACGTTCCCAAATACGCCGCCTACTGCGCGACCAAGTGGGCGCTCAAGGCCTACGCCGACGGCCTCCGCGAAACCGTCCGCGCCCAGGGCGTGCGCGTCATTTCCGTCTACCCCGGCAAAGTTGACACCCCCCTGCTGCAAACACTCTTCTCCGAAACCGGCAGCCCCTACCTCGGCCATAAATACGCCCGCCCAGAAGACATCGCCAACGCCACCATGGAAGCGCTCATGGTCGCCCGACACGTAGAAATCCCCGATGTAGTCGTCCGCCCCTTCGACGACTGAAACAAACTTCGGTCCTTGTTCCCAAGTTTTACTTGGGAACACACTTGCCCGCGAAGTTGTACTTCGCATTCCCCTCCAAACCCAACGCCCCCCAGCGTCATCCAATCAATAGGCAACTTTCCCGGCCCCCGCTAGATCAATCCCCCATGAACCCTGAATCTCCCACATCCGAAACCCCAGAAGCCCGCCCCCCCGAGCCCGACACCGCGCCCGACCCGAGCCCCGTGCCTGCCGAAGTGCCCCAGGCCCCGGTGTCGCCCGTTGAGGTGGTCGAGCCCGCGCCAATTCCGCCCAACCCCGCGCCGCCTGCCCCGGCCCCCATCATAGTTATGCGGCCCCGCAGCCACGCGTGGTGGGCCATTGCCGCCACCCTCATTAGCATGACCGCCGCAGGCAGCTTCCTCGCCTGGCACTTCCTGCCCTCCCTGCGCGTGCTGCAGAAAGACGTATCCGCAGGAATCAGCCAAGCCGCCGACACCCTCGCCGAAGCCACCACCGTCAACGCCGAAGTGCAGACCCTTGTGCAAACCGCCATCGGCGATCTCACCGGGCGCGGCAAACTGGTCGTGCTCACCCGCACCCTCTCCGTCGCGGTAGAAAAGCGCGCCCTCAAGAAAGTCCTTTGGGATCAGTTCAACCTTGAGGACAGCGTCGTGCGCCTGCGTGTGGACAACAACACCGTGCAATATGTGCTGCCGCTAGACACCCTCACCGCCAGCAACTTCCACTACGACGAGGCAAACAACAAGCTCATCCTCACCGCGCCCGAACCCCGGCTCGACCGCGAACTCATCGCCGTGTCTTCCAACCCCGAAGACTGGAAAGAAGAAACCGACATCAGCTGGACCCGCGTGCAGGATTGGTGGGGCGAAGACCTGCTCGACGAGGCCCGCGCCAACGTGCGCGGCCTGCTGGTAGAGGCAGGGCAAGAACCCCTCATCCTCAAGGAAGCGCGCGAGCAGGCCTACCTCCAGCTCACCGCCCTCGTCAACACCATCGCCGCCCCCTTCGCCCCCCAACTCACCGTCGAAGTCCGCTTCGACCCCAGCCTCAACGCCACCCAACCCGGAGCCGAAACATGGACGGACAACAACCTCCCGTTGTCATAGTCGAAGACGACCCCCGGGGCTGCGTCGGCAAAGGCATCGCCATCTTCCTTGCCCTCTTCTCCACCGTCTGGCTGCTCAACTTCACCGTCGGCATCTTCGAAATTCCCGACGTGCTCCCCTTCGTCGGCAACCTCGACGAAACCGCCGCCGCGTGGCTGCTCTTCTCCTCCCTCAATTACCTCGGCATACACCTTCTCCCCGACCCCAACCGGGCAACACGTTTCACCCTGCAAGGCCCCAAGGAGAAGTAGGTCGAGGAAACGGAAATAACAAAACGCCCCCCGGATTTCCGGGGGGCGTTTTAACTTAAGTAGGTTTCAGGCTAGCAGGCTTCGAAGATGCCCGCGCCGCCCATGCCGCCGCCGATGCACATGGTCACGAGGCCGTACTTCACGCCGCGACGCTTCATCTCGTGCAGCAGCGTGGCGGTCAGCTTTGCGCCCGAGCAGCCCAGCGGGTGGCCCAGCGCAATCGCGCCGCCGTTCACGTTGACGATATCTTCGCTGAAGCCCAGCTCGCGCACCACATGGATGGTCTGCGTGGCGAAGGCTTCGTTGCACTCGACAAGGCCAATCTGGTCGGGGGTGATTCCGGCCTGTTCGCAGGCCTTGCGGATGGCGGGCACCTGCGGCGGGCCGAGGTACTTGGGGTCGCCGCCCTTCACCACCCACGCGCGCAGCTTGCCAATAGGCTTCAGGCCCAGCTCGTCCACCGTCTTCTTGCTGGCCAGCACGAGCGCAGCCGCGCCATCGCTGGTCTGCGAGCTGTTGCCCGCCGTGCAAACGCCCGCCTTGGGGTTCGCGGCGAAGGCCAGGCGCAGCGCGCCCAGTCCTTCCACCGTCGTGCCGGGTCGGGGGCCTTCGTCGGTGTCAAAGGTAAAGGTGCCGTTCTCGCCCTGCACTTCCACCGGAACAATCTCGTCCTTGAACTTGCCGTCCTTGATGGCGGCCAGCGCGCGGTCCACGCTGCGTGCGCCCCAAGTGTCGGCGTCCAGGCGGCTGATGCCGAAGTCCTTCGCCATGTTGTCGCCGCACTGGCCCATGCCGATGTACACGGCGGGGTGCTCTTCAACCAGCGTGGGATTCGGCGATGGCTTCAGCCCGCCCATGGGGATCAGGCTCATCGACTCGACGCCGCCCGCGACGGCAACCTCGATCATGCCGCATTCAATCTTGGCGGCGGCCACTGCAATCGCCTCGGTGCCGGAAGAGCAGAAGCGGTTCAGCGTCATGCCGCTCACGGTGTCGGGCAGGCCCGCGCGCAGGACGGCGATGCGCCCCACGTTCATGCCCTGCTCGCCCTCGGGGAACGCGCAGCCCAGCACCACGTCTTCAATCTTCTCGGGCGCAATGCCAGAAGCCTCGACGGCTCCCTTGATCACCGCACCCGCAAGGTCGTCTGGGCGGGTGCGCGACAAGGTGCCACGGCCCGATTTGCCCACGGCCGTGCGCTTCGCGGAAATGATGTATACGTTTTCCATGTTCTCGCTCCTTTTAGTTGCGCAACGGCTTGTTGAACTGAAGCATGTTGGTGATGCGGTCGCGCGTCTTCTCCGTGCCGCACAGGCTCAGGAAGCCTTCGCACTCGAGGTCCAGCAGGTCCTGCTCGGTGATCGGCGTGCCCGCAAGGCGGTTGCCGCCCACCAACACAGTCGCCACCTTCTCGGCGATCAGCGCGTCGTGCTCCGTCGCCCAACCACTCTGCACCATGCCCCACACCGCGCTCTTGAACGCGGCCTTGGGGCCGTCGCCCAGCGCCTTGAGGCGCGGGGGCTGCGGGCGCTTGTAGCCGCCTGCAATCAGGCCAAGGCAGACCTGCTTCGCCACGGCCACCTGGTGCTCAAAGTTCGGCAGGATGATGTCGCTCTCGCGCCAGTAGCCCAGCTCGATAACCTCGGCGGCGCTGGTGCCCACCTTGGCCGAGGCAATCGCCTCGAAGGAACGGCGGATGTACGGGAAGGGATCCACTGCCACGTTCTCGGGGCAGTATTCCATGGCGCGCACGTGCATCTCTTTGCAGCCGCCGCCCGCAGGCAGCACGCCCACGCCCATTTCCACAAGGCCGGCATAGGTCTCGCCCGCCGCCACAATCTTCGCGGTGTGCTGGCAGATTTCCACGCCGCCGCCAAAGGTGTAGTGGTGCGGCGCCGAGACGATGGGGCGCGAGCAATACTTCATCTTGGTGCCCACACCCTGCAAGCCGCGCACGGCAAGCTCGATGTTGCTCCAGTTGCCCTGCATGATTTCGCCCAGGATCATGAAGATGTTTGCGCCAGCGCAGAAGTGCGGCCCCTGGTTCGCAATGATCATGCCCTCGAACTTGCCCTCTTCGAGCAGGTCCACGCCGTCGTTCAGGATGTAGACCAGGTCGGCGTCGATGGCGTTCATCTTACAGTGGAACTCGGCACACAGGATGCCGTCACCCATGTCCACCAGGCTTGCGCTGTCGTTCTTCTTCACCACCGAGGTCGTGTTGCTCTTCACGTTGACGAGCTTCACTTCCTTCGGGTTCTTCGGCACAGGCTTGTAGCCCTTCGCCGGAAGATCGAAGTAGTAGTCCACGCCGCCCTCGGTCTTGTAGAACGAGGCCGCGCCCGCTTCGCGCATCGCCACGGCAATTGCCGGAAGCGCCACGCCAATCTCTTCCATCCGCTTCGCCGTCGCTTCAAAGCCAAGCGCGTCCCACGTCTCGAAGATGCCGATTTCCCACGCAAAGCCCCAGCGGCAGGCGTTGTCGATGTTGACGACGTCGTCCGCAATCTCGGGAATGCGGTTGCCCGCATACTGCGCTAGGTTCGCGAACACCTTGAACGAGAACACCGCACCTTTGTCGCCGCCACCATTCATGATGCGCAGCTTCTCGTGCAGGTCTTCCACACCGCGCACGGCGCCGGTGCAATCAAAGCGCGGCTTAATCGGGTCG
Organism: Candidatus Hydrogenedentales bacterium; assembly: GCA_044359155.1. GTDB lineage: Bacteria > Hydrogenedentota > Hydrogenedentia > Hydrogenedentales > JAEUWI01 > WGMK01. Next base: position 4,411 of record JBIKMR010000052.1, read on the forward strand.
CGGTAATCCGCCGTGGCCGGGTCGATGGCCAGGAAGATTGGCTTGCCCTTTTCGTCCTTCTGGTCAGACTTCTTATAGAAGCCCTGCTTCGTCTTGTTGCCATACCAGCCGTTGGCAATCATCTTGTCAACCCACTCGGGGCCCTTCATGTATTCAAGGCGCTCGTCGTTCGGGCAGCCGTTGAGCACGTTCGCCACCACCTTCTGGTAGGTGTCGAGGCCCACAAGGTCCGCCGTGCGGAACGTGGCGCTGCTGGCGTGGCCGATGGCCGGGCCGGTCAGCGCGTCCACTTCCTCAATGCTCAAGCCGTCCTTCGTCATTTCATGCAGCGTGAACTGCATGGCGAAGGTGAGCAGGCGGTTCGCCACAAAGTTGGGCGTGTCCTTGGCATACACGATGCCCTTGCCGAGCACGTCTTCGCCGAAGGCCGCCATGAACGCAATCACTTCCGGCGTCGTCTTCGGGCCGGGGATCAATTCAAGCAGCTTCAGGTAGCGCGGGGGATTGAAGAAGTGCGTGCCCAGGAAGTGCTCGCTCATCTCCTGCGGCATGTTCGCAGCCATCTGGTTGATGGGAATGCCGCTGGTGTTCGACGACACAACCGTACCCGGCGTGCGGTACTTCGCCACGTTCGCGAACACAGCCTGCTTGATGTCGAGGCGTTCGACAACCACCTCGATGATCCAGTCGCATTCCGCAATGCGCGGCATGTCATCATCAAAGTTGCCCACCTCGATACGGTCCACCCAGCTCTTGCGGTAGATCGGCGACGGCTTCGTCTTCAATAACGCCTGCTTCGCAGCTTCAGCAATGCTGTTGCGCTTGGCTTTTTTGCCCTTGTCCGCATCGGACAAATTCGGCGGTACAATGTCCAGCATCAGGCTGGGGATGCCGCAGTTGGCCAGGTGGGCTGCAATGGCGCCACCCATCACCCCCGAGCCAAGCACCGCGACGCGCTTAATCTCCTTCATCGCTTCTTGCCTTTCCCTGCTTCGGTTACGCCCACAAACGTTTACTTAACGTTCGTTAAGATTCAACGCGCAATAATATACTGCCTATTCCTGCGCGTCAAGGGGGCAGCATGTGACTTCCGCAGCAACGCCACCTCCCGCGCGATGGTTAACAAAGGCAGTGTTTTTCAACGAGCATGCCTCGGCGGGCACAAAATATGAATAACATTAATAGCTCGATCAAAAAACCTTTTGGATGGTTGCTAGTCAAAACATGCAAGGCAAGAACGCCGTGCAATTTTATTGGTTCAAAGAGAAGGAGACTGACAATGACGATGATGCGCGTAATCCTAGTGGCTGCCATGGCGACTTTCGCTACCGCCCATGCTCAAGACGCGGAACTGACAGCAAAGCTACAAGCCAAAGTGGCAGAGCTTAGCGGAATGCAACAGGCCTCGTTGCTGCTGTTCCTGGACAAACTCGGTGGAGCCGCCGAGGCACCTGCTGCTGCAGCTGTAGCCGCAACGCCGGAGTCTTCCCTGAAGGCGTCGATCAAGGAATTTAAGGAGATGGTTGCGAACAAGAGCTTTGACATTACGAAGTTATTCGCGAACATATCGGAAGACTTTAGCCACCCCGCTGTCGGGGACAAGGAAGGCGCGATAGCATTCCTTCAGGGCGCGAAGGACTCGGGCCTTGTCAATGACGATATGCTTGCGGAAATAGAGATCAGCATCGAGGACGCCGAATTCGAGGTGGACGGCGATGAGGTCGAGATTTATCCCATCGATATTGACAGCCCCCTTGGCTCCATCACGATCGGCCTCTATGGTAAGAACGAGAATGGCGTATGGCGCGTCACGGAAATTGACGGGGTCTAGCCCACCGCCATTGCATATTGAGAAGCATAGAATTTCCGGGACATCCTTGTGGTGTCCCGGAAATTTTTCGTTTGCGATGGGTTTAGCAGATGGGACCCCGCGAGGGCGCGGGGCTTCGCAAGGCTCAGCAAATGGGAGAATTGGGCTTTTGGGGTTGGGAGTGCTAGGGTATTTGCTGGCAGTATGTTGTGAATCAATTTATTGAAGCGAGGGTTTGATGCCTGAACTGGGCGAGTCTATTGGCGTGATTGTTGTAGACCACGGGTCGCGGAGGGCCGAGGCGAATGGGATGCTGGAGTGCGTGGCGGCGGCGTTTCGGGCGCAGTCGGGGGTGGGGATTGTAGAGCACGCGCACATGGAGCTGGCGCCTCCCACGATTGGGGATGCGTTTGATGCGTGCGTGGCGCGGGGTGCACGGCATGTGGTGGTGTGCCTGTATTTCCTTTCGCCGGGCAGGCATAGCCGTGAGGACATTCCTGCGTTGGCGGCGGAGGCTGCGGCGCGGCATCCGGGGGTGGGGTTCTCGGTTACGCAACCGTTGGGCGTGGATGCGCGTATTGCGGACGTGATGGCGGAGCGGGTGCGGGAAGCGCTCGTCTAGCAGTTTTTCTTTGCCTTTGCCGGGACGAAACCCTTGATGCGCGAGGGGTGTCGAAGGGGCTATTATTCCGTCACCGAATCCTGTTTGCCGCGTGGTGTCTATTTGCGCCGTTTACTTAAGAGAGCGTTCCATGAAATTGATCAAGAGAATCCTGCTGGTATTGGTTGTGCTGGTGGTGTTGGTGGTGGGTGGCTTTGTCACGTTTATTGGGCCGTGGCCGGTGTATTCGGATTCGAAGTATAAGGACTCAGACTATTACGCAAAGGCGATTGCGGACATTGACGAGCATGCGAAGGCCAATGACTTGACGGCTACGCCGGGGAAGCTGCAGGCGGGCTGGGCGATGCGGGATATCACGCCGCCGGTGGGTACGCCGTTGGCCGGGTATTCGGGTCGCGGGAAGGAAAAGAAGTCAGAGGGGGTGCGCGATGCTGTGGAGGTGACGGCGCTGGCGTTGAGCGATGGGAAGGACACGGTGGTGCTGGTTGGGGCGGACATGTTGATCACGCCGCCGAACATTGCGGAGTTGGTGCGGGCCGAAGTGGCGGAGCGTACGGGTGGGGCGCTTACGGGGGATGACATCCTGTTCAACGCGAGCCATACGCATTGCAGCGTGGGCGCGTTTGGGCCAGGGCTGCTTTCAGAATTCAGCGCGGGCAAGTATGACCCGGCGATTGTGACGATGCTGGCGGGAAAGTATTCGGAGGCGATCAGTGAGGCTTACAAGAACCTGAAGCCGGCTTCGCTGGCCACGGGCAAGCTGGACCTGCCGGACTACATTCGCAACCGCACGCGCGAGGCGGCGGTGGACCCGATCCTGAATTACCTTGTGGCCAAGCAGGACACGGGGGAGATGGTGTATCTGGTGCGGTATTCGGCGCACCCGACGATTTTCGGCGGCGACATGATGATGGTGAGCGCGGAATACCCCGGCGAGCTAAAGCGGTACATCGAGGAGAAGACGCAGCACGAGGCGCATTACCTTGGCGGGGCGGTGGGCAGCATGGGGCCGCGCGCGCCGGAAGGGGCGACGGACAGCGACCGGGTGACGGCGATGGGTCAGGCACTTGGGCAGTTGGTGCTTGAAGCGGCAGTACCCGAGAAGCTGACGTTCCGCGATCAGTTGGACGTGGCGTCGATTGGCGTGCCGCTGGGTATGCCGCAGTTCCAGTTGCGCCCGGTGAATACGCAGTTCCGCGTGTCGCCGCTGCTGACGTATCTGGCGAACATTCCACAGGGCGGCTGGCTGCATGGGGCGCGCGTGGGGGATATCGTGTTCATGGGGATGCCTTGCGATTTCAGCGGGGAGATCAGCATCGTGTGGCGCGAATGGGCCGAGGCGCGCAATCTGGAGCTTTGGACGCTGAGCTTCAGCGGCACGTATTGCGGGTACTTCTCGCCGGACAAGTATTACAACGAAGAACCCTTGGACTACGAGACCAAGGAGATGAGTTGGTATGGCCCGAACATTGAGGCCTACTTCACCGACCTGTTCCACCACATGGTCGGGGCGATGACGCCCGCCGCATAATTTATGCGGAAATAAGCAGGGCGTGCCCAGTGTTCCCATCAACGGTCTAAGACCGATGATGGCATTGAATCAACACAACAGGTCGTTGTAGTTTTTCGAGTTTTTATGATATTCTTTGTCTTGGGGTAGAGAGACAAACGTGCTCGCGCAGGCTAATCGTGCGCAGGCGCTCGGCAAATTCGGTGCGGCCATCTTCGCGCCGCACATGGGGGCTGCAGCCTCAGCACGCAAAGAAGGCGTTGCTGTGCGCAATTGCAAATATAAGATCCAGAGGGGTGGACAGCCATGAATTTTCAGAAGCATTTTCTTTTCTCGATAATGATCACTGCCATTTCGACCGTAACTGTAGCCCGTGCTGCGGTCGTCATAGACGACGCTTCCTTCGAGTTTGGCAATACCTCGACCACGATGCTGGCAAGCTGCGACTCGCTGGATTGCGTCGGCATTGCGTACACGCCCGAGCTCTACGCCGCCGATGGTGTGACAGTGCTGGGGAGTGGCACGGCCTTGACGTTTAGCGCGGTGGACACGCCCACCCTGTTCACGTTCAGCTACGCCAACGGCGTGCTTCTGGACGAGGTGGCCTACTTTATCAGCCTGTCCGAAACGCCTGCCTTGTTGGGGGGACATCGGGCGACTATCTGGCGCTTTACTTTGGCAACGGATCGGCAGGGGAAACCTGTGACGGCGTAACCATCTTTGATTCCTCCTTCCGTGTGTCCGGGGATTCGAGCGTGGGCCTGGACGACTTTGACCCCAGCACCGGGTGCAACTTGCAAGACCCGCTTACGGGATTTGGTCGCGATTTGGTCTATGGTTTTCAGGTTCCCTTCGATACCAACGTTCGGGTGTTGGCAGACCCGGAAGACGGGTACAACACGTCTGTCTATGTTCTGACCGACTGTGGCAATGTGGACCTCTCCTGCGTGGCTGCGGCAGACAACGGCCCGAGCAGCGCGGATGAGTCGCTCACCTTTGCAGCGACCAGCGGCCAGCTTTACTACATCGTGGTGGATGGCAACAACGGCAACTCGGGCAGCTTCAGACTTCGCACAAAGATCAACGTCGCGTTCGTTCCCGAGGGCGAAGGCTCAGGGGATGGCGAGGGTATGGCTGACGGCGAGGGTATAGTTGAAGGCGAAATCGAAGGTACTGCTGAAGGAGAAGGTGCGGCTGAGGGGGAAGGGGCGAGCGAGGGGGATGCGGAACCTGTCTTGGTGCTTGGGGTGGTAACGCCGGGCGAAGCGATCTATTCGGAATCCATAGAAGTATTCATTGGGGGCGCATTTGAAGACCAGGCCCAGTTCAACACTGGCAGCCTGGGGATTCGCTTTACGACCGTGGCGGGGAGCGTGGACCCGGACAACGACCAGGCCGGGACGATAACGGCGATTACTGACACGGAGATTACGGCGCAGACGCCGGTGCGGTTGGACGCTGGCGCTTCGGACGTGTACCTTGTGGCGGAGTTGGGCAGCGAGCGCTACGTTTCGAACACGTTGCCCTTTGTGTTCCTTGCGGAAGACGCCGTGCTTGAAGCGTACAAGCAATTGCTGTATGCCTTTGCATCCACGGATACCAGCAGCGACGGTAAGGTGACCTATGCGGAGATTTTGTTGCAGTTTCCTGAATTCTCACAGGAGGACTTTGACGGGGCGGACTCGAACGGTGACGGCTTCCTGAGCGTGGCCGAATTGTTGAACCTGTCGCTTGAGGCTGTGGTCCACAGCGGCGACACGAACGGCGACTACGTGTTCAACCTGAGCGAATTGATTCGGATCATCCAGTTGTACAACGCGACCGGCTATGCCTGCGCGGGTACGCCCGGCGACACGGAGGACGGGTTTGAACCGCGCGCGCCGGAAGGCAGCGACCCGGTTTGCGATAGCCACGCGATTGATATTGATGGCAGCAAGGGCGTGTCATTGAGTGAGCTGCTGCGCGGCATCCAGTTGTTCAACCTTGGGGATTACCAGTTCTGCTCGGAACAGCAAACCGAGGATGGGTTCTGCGCCCAACCCTGAGCCACGCAAGCAACATGTAACTTTAGTGCCTCCTGTGCCAGACTGGTACGGGAGGCATTTTAGTTATGAGAAGGCTCGCACTATTTCTTTTGCTTGTGTCGTCGGTTGCCGCGTTCGGGGACGATAGCGTCCCGTGGTTTGAGAAAACCCTCATCGGCATGGAAGTTGGGCCCACTGGCGCGCAGTGGGGTTCGGACCTGAAGGACGTGGGTTACTCTTCGCGCTTCGACGGGGCAGAGATTGTGGCCAAGCAGATAGAGCTGGGGTCCGAATATCTTGTGTTGTGGGCGCGGGACGGGGAGTGGGCGTACTACGATTCCAAGCTGGCGGCCAAGGCCCCCGGGCTTGGGGCGCGAGACCCGCTGCGCGAGGCGGTGGATGCGGCCAAGCCGCACAAGTTGCCCATCATTGCCTATTGCGTGGTGCAGGGTGGGGGCAGGGCGTTGCGCGAGCACCCGGAATGGGAAATGGTGGGGGCGGACGGTAAGCCGATACCGGGCAGGCTGTGCCTGAACAGCCCTTACCGCGACTATGTGCACGGCTTGCTGGAGGAAATGCTGGCCTATGGGCTGGATGGTTTCCATGTGGACATGGTGGACCAGGGATTTGGCCCGCCGTATGGCTGCTATTGCGAGCACTGCAAGAAGGCATTCACCGAGAAGTTTGCCACGGGGGAAACCATCCCCAGCGGCGGTGTGGATTGGAGCGAAGGCTGGGACCAGATGCTCGAGTTCCGCTATTTCACCAGCGATAGCTTCGAGCGGGACACGATGGCATTTGTAAAGTCGCGCGCGCCGCAGGTGACGGTGGACTTCAACTACCACGGTTACCCGCCGTTCTCCTTCGAGGTGGGTCAGCGCCCGGTGCAACACGCGGGCATTGGGGATTTCGTCACCTGCGAAAGCGGAGTGTGGGGATTCAGCGCACTGGCGGCGGGGCTGACCACGGAGTTTGTGCGGGCCGCCACTCCGGGCAGGCGCTACCAGGTGGTGATGCAGCGGGGGGCGCGGTTCTACCACGACCAGACCACGCGCCCCACGAATGACATGCGCTGGGAAATGTTTGCCCTGCTGATGCACGGCGCGCAGGTGACCATTGTGGACAAGACGCCCTTCGAGGGGCAGATCGATCCCGTGGCGTATGGGCGCATGGCGGAGGTATTCAAGGAAGTGAACGCCAAGCGCGAACACTTTGGCCAGCCGCAGGTGTACGACGTGGGCATTATGTATTCCGCACGGTCGCGCGATTGGTATGGGCGCGAGCAGCCATATAAATACATGACGGCATTCAATGGCGCGCACAAGGCGCTGGCCTACGAGCACCTGACCACGGGCGTGTTGTTGGAAGAGAACCTTGCCACGACGCTGAAAAACTTTCCCGTGGTGGTGCTTCCCGATACTACGATAATTCACCTGGGGGTTGATGAAACCCAGCTGCTGAAGGAGTTCGTGTTAGGGGGCGGACAGTTGATTGTCACTGGTAACAGCGGTTGCTACGACACGTTCGGCAATGCGCAGGGACATAGCGACCTTGAGGAATTGATTGGCGCGAAGCTGGCGCGCATCGTGCCGGACAGCGACAACTATGTTTCTTTCGACCAGGAGCCAGAGGGCTTGCGGGGGATGCTGGACGAGGTGCCGCTGGATTGGCCGCACCTGGTGTATGGACCTGCCGTGGTGTATGAACCCACGACTGCTAAGCCTTACGGAATGCTGCACGCGCCGATTCGTCAGCAGGGACAGTTGGAGGGAAAGATTGGCGTCACCTTCCCCAGCGCGCCGGGCGAGGGGATTGGCCCGGCGGTGTTGGTGAACGCGATTGGCAAGGGGCGAGTGATTACCTTTGCGGTATCTCCCGGTGCGGCGGCGGGTGGCGAATACCGCACCATCGAGGCGCGGAAGCTGTTGAGCAACGCCGTGCGCGCGGCACAGCCTGAGCCTGCAATAAAGATCGACGCGCCCGCGTTTGTTGAGACGGTGGTGACCAAGGACGCGGACAACGTATATCGCGTCCATTTCACGAGCTACGTGACTCCACCCGGATCGACCGACCCCAAACGCCCGTGGGCGATACCTGAGTTGATGGTCGATGTGCCCATGTTTAAAGCGACGCTGCGCGCAGCGGGTGCCTTCAAGTCGGCGCGGGCTTCTAATCCCGACACGACTTTGGATGCCAGCAAGAGGGAAGTGTCACTTACGATCAATGACGTACACGAGGTGGTAGTGTTGGAACTGAAAGAGTGAATGGGGAAGCGGCCAGCCCGATGCGATTGATTAACCTGAGCCATGACGAGCCTGCGATGAACCTCGCGCTGGATGAGGCGCTGCTCGAGTCTGTTGCCGCAGGGCAGGCGGGCGACACCGTGCGGTTGTGGGAATCGCCGGTTCCATTCGTCGTGTTGGGCACGGGTCAGCAGGCTGCGGTGGAGGCGAACCTTGCTGGGTGCGCTGCGGCGGGGGTGCCGGTGTTGCGGCGGTGCAGTGCGGGGGGCTGCGTGTTGCAGGGGGTGGGGTCACTAAATTATGCGGTGGTGCTAGACCTGCATCAGCACCCTGAGGCACGGTCGTTGCACGCTTCGTATTGCGTATTGCTGAATCAACTGCGCGCGGCGTTCAAGGCGCGGGGCTGCGTGCTGGACCATGCGGGCACATCTGACCTGGCGATGGATGCCAAGAAGGTGAGCGGCAATGCACAGAGACGGAAGCGCGACGCCATATTGCATCACGGCACGCTGGTGTATGCACCGGACTATGCGGGCATGGCGCGCTATCTGAGCGAGCCAGAGGAGCGCCCGGAATATCGCGGCAGCCGCAGGCACGAAGACTTTGTGGGCAGCTTGCCGTTTTCGCGCGGGGAGATTGAGTCGATAGTGGCGGAGGCCTTCGGGGCAGATTCGCCCGTGCAGCCTAGCGAGTGGGAAGCCGCGCGCGCTGAGGAGTTGGCCATCGAGAAGTATCGCTTGGCAGAGTGGAACCTGCGGCGGTAGTGATTCTCATGTACCCCTTCTATACACTTCCGGCATGAGCTTCACTGAACAGCAGATTGCCACCATCGACGAGCGTGCGCAGCGCATTTGCGTGGCGGCGGGCGCGGGGTCGGGCAAGACGCATGTGCTGGTGGAGCGCATAGTGAAGCTGTTGATGGAGGGGGTGGACCTCGACGGGATTGTGGCGATTACTTTTACGGAGAAGGCGGCGGCGGAGATGAAGGCGCGGTTGCGGAAGCGGTTCCGGGAACTGGCCTCGACTCGCGACAGCGAGGTGATGTCACGCTGGCGCGGCCTGGAACGCAGGCTGGACACGGCGCGCATTTCCACCATCCATGCGTTCTGCATGAGGCTGCTGAAAGAGAACGCGCTGCTGCTTGGGTTGGACCCGGACTTCGGGTTGCTGTCTGAACCGCAGAGCCGGTTGCTGGTGCGCGACACGGCGCGCGAGACGGTGCTGCGGTTGGTGGGGGAGCAAGACGCGCACACACTCTACCTCGCTTCCGAGTGGTCTCTGTCGCGCATTCACACTTTGCTTACGGCCTTGGGCGGCAACGCGCCTGCGGTGCTGGCGTTGGCCGAATCGTGGCCGCTGGGCAGTGGGCGTTTACTGGCGGAACACTGGCAGGCGCAGGCACCGGTGGTGTTGCTGGAAGAAGTGGGCACGCATGGGGTGCAGCGGAAGCTGCGCAACTTGCGACATGCGTTGGCGGCCTTTGCGGGGGAATGCAGCGCGCCGGAAAAGGATGGCCGCGAGATGCGGCGCGTGTTCTATGTTGAATTGATCGACCAGTTGCTTGCAGGCCCGGCAGACACCGCTGCGTTGCTTGCGTTGGGAGACGAGCTTGCGGCATTCAAGCCGCCGAACGGCGCGAAGAAAAACTGGACCAGCGAAGAAGCCTATGAAGAACTGGTGGCGCTGCAAAACAAGATTAAAGACCGGGGCCTGCTGAAGCGGTTTTGCACGCTGCCGGATTGCGACGAGGTGCTGGAGGCGGAGACGGCGGAGGCGACGATTGCGTTTGTGCATGTGCTGAGGGCGTTTTCTGTTGCGCTGCGCGAGGCGAAGGAACGGCGCAATGCGCTGGACTTTGACGACCTGATTGCGCGCGCGGCGCACGCGTTGCGCGACAACGAAGCATTGCGCAACCGGGCGGCATCAAGCATCGACCACTTGTTGATGGACGAGTTTCAGGACACGGACCACGCGCAGTTGGGCATTGCCAATGCGTTGAGCGGCGCGCCGGGAGGCCCGCATTTGTTTGTGGTGGGCGACGCGAAGCAGAGCATCTATCGTTTTCGTGGGGCCGATGTTTCGGTGTTCAACGAGGTGCGCGCGACCGCGAACGCGGTGCTGCCGCTGGCGCGAAACTTCCGCAGCACGCCGGGCATCCTGTCGTTTGTGAACGACTTCTTCCTGCGGTCCGATCTGTTGGGCGCGGTCGAGCCGGTGTTCGGGGAGCTGGAAGCGCATCGCTCTGAATCCGAAGCGGTGGGCGTGGAGTTTCTGTTGGCGGAGGATACGGGCGAGGACGAACGCTTAAACGCGAAGGAGTCACGCGAGGCGGAGGCGAAGCTGATTGCCGACCGTATTCGAGCGCTGTGCGCGGGGGAGCCTATCGTGTGGGACGCGAAGGCGAAGGCGTATCGCGTTCCGCAGCCGGGGGACTTCGCGATCCTGCTGCGGGCCATGTCCAACGTGCATTTGTATGAAGATGCGTTGACGCGCGCGGGCATCGAGTTCGGCGTGGTGGCGGGGGCGGGGTTCTATGAGCGGCAGGAAGTCATCGACATCCTCAACCTGCTCAAAGTCCTGCTTGATCCTTTCGACGAGCCCGCGCTGCTGGGCGTGCTGCGTGGTCCCTTCTGCACGCTGCGCGACGACACGTTGTTGTTGCTTTGCATCGACGGCACGCCGCTGCCGCGCGCGCTCTTTAGCTCGCTTGTTCCTGACGGAATCCTCGACGCGGAAGCACTTGCCGACGCGCGCGCGTTGTTGGCGGATTTGCGCGCGCAGCGCGACCTGCCGCTGGGTGCGTTGTTCGAATACCTGCTGAATCGCACGCTGTTCGAATCCCTCTTGCTGGGGCTGCCCGGCGGCATCCAGCGTGCGTCGAACCTGCGCAAGCTGGCGGATGTGGCGGGAGAATTTGCGGCGTCGCCTGAGCCTTCGTTGCGCACCTTTGTGTCGTGGCTGGGCGACATGCGCTCGGCGGCGGTGCGCGAGGGCGACGCGATGTTGCAGCCGCAGGAAGGCGGCGCGGTGACGCTGCTCACGGTACACAAGTCCAAGGGGCTGGAGTTTCCGATCGTTATCCTTGCAGATGCATCGGGTGATCCGCGTGGTCGCAACGACGACGTGCCCGCGCACCGCACGCTGGGCACGGCGGTGGTTCCGCCGAGTGTGGCGGAAGGCACCGGCAAATCCGTTTGGCGCGAAATGATCAACCGGCGCAACAAGCGCGAAGAACAGGACGAGCACGCGCGGTTACTGTATGTGGCGCTGACGCGGGCCGAGGACTATCTCATCGTGTCCGGTTCGCCCAAGGCGGGGCCGGACAGTTGGCTTGAGTTGCTGGACGAGACCTTCGGCGTTGCTGCCGCGCCGGATGGACACGCGCTGGTGGGAGCGGGATGGCGTGGCGTGGTTCGACGCAGCGAGGCATCCGCGCCGCCGACAACCAACGAGCGCGTGAGCGCACCCGTGGATTGGGAGGCCGAGTTTGCGCGGGTGGAGAAGCAGCCGGAGTTTGCGCACGCGCCGAGTAGCATCACGGTGTCGGAATTGCTCAACCGCATGGAGGCGGGGCTGGGCGATGAGGAAGAGCGCGAGCCGTTGGAAGAGGGAGAGCAGCGCGCCCTGCCAGGGTTTGCGCTGCTGCGTGGGTCGGTGGTCCACAAACTCTTCGAGCTGTGGCAATTCGGCAAGGCGCCCGTACCGGTGGACGCCGCGCTGGCGGGAGTGGGGGCCGGGCCTGAAGATGCGAAGCGTCTGCGCGCCGCGCTCGAAAAGATTGCTGCGGACTTTGAAGCCATGCCCCTGTGTGCGGAACTGGGCAACGCGACCGGCCTGTTGCGCGAGCATCCCTTTGTGTTGCGCATGGGCGAGGGTCTGGTACGCGGGACGATTGACGCGATGCTTGCGCCCGATACGTTGATTGATTACAAGACCGGCGACTTCCACGCCGAGCGACACGAACGCTATCAATGGCAGTTGAAGCTCTACGCTGCCGCTGCCCGTGCCCTTACGGGAACGCTGCCAACGCGGGGGGTACTGGTGTATCTGGATAAATCTCGCGTGGAAGAACTGGTCATTCGCGCTGTCGATGCGGACGACGCCATGGCGCTGGCGGCGCGGGTGATGAGCGACAGCGCTACTGCATAGCTGCAATTTACCCCAGCCTGCGCAGCAACAACCCCAGCAGGCTGCGGGTGGTGGGGGTGAGGCGGGTGCGGTTGTATACGTCGCCCAGTTTTCGGAAGGCCTCGGCGTAGGTGGGGTAAGGGTGTATGGCGGAGGCGGCTTGGCCGAGGGTTATGCCGTGCGTCATCGCCAGGCTGATTTCCCCAATCAGGTCGCCCGCGCGCGCGCCGACTGCATCGGCTCCCAGAATCTTTCCGTTGGGGTCCGCGTGTACGGTCACGAAGCCTTCCGTCTCCCCATCGAGAATCGCGCGGTCTAGCGCGTCCATGTTCAGCGTGTGCGATGCGAAGTTCGCGCCGCGCTGCTTTAACGCCTCGGCGGTATCGCCCACGTGCGCGCATTCGGGGTCGGTGTAGGTACACCAGGGGATGGTGAGCGCGCTGGCCTTGGCGCGCCCGAGGAAGAGGGCGTTGCGAATCACGATGCGTGCCAGCGCATCTGCCGCGTGGGTGAAGGCGTAGGCCGATGCCACGTCGCCTGCTGCGAAGATGTGCGGGTTCGAGGTGCGCAGCCGGTCGTCCACCGTCACGCCTTTCTTGGTGTAGTTTACGCCCGCCGCTTCGAGGTTGAGCCCTTCGACATTCGGCACGCGACCCGCCGCCATCAGCACGGCGTCCGCCTCGATGCGCGGATTGCGCACACTGTATTCAATGTGAACGCCATCCCCTTCGAGCGCCTGTGCCACGAGGGCAGAGGCTTCCGGCGCTTCGCGTGGCAGGATGCGCGGGGCGGCGTCGAGCAGGGTTACAGCGCTGCCAAATCGGGCGAAGGCCTGGGCCATCTCGCAGCCGATGGGGCCCGCGCCGATGATGGTAAGCCGCTGCGGCAGGGCGTTCAGATTGAAGAGCGTCTCGTTGGTGAGCAGCGGCGTGTCGCCCAGGCCCGGCACCGTGTGCAGGGCGGCGCGTGCACCGGTGGCGATGCAGGCGCGTGCGAAGCGCAAGGTTTGCCCGCCGATGGTAAAGGCGTCGCGCCCCGTGAAGCTGCCCTCGCCGAGGAACACGTCGATGCCCAGATCGCGGAAACGCCCGGCGGAATCGTGGCGGGACAGGTCCGCGCGCAGTTGTCGCATCCGCGCCATCACGGCGGGAAAATCTACGGAGACTTCACCAGTATGCACGCCGAGCTTGCCTGCATGGCGCGCGTGCGCGGCGGCCTTGGCCGATGCCAGCAACGCCTTCGATGGCACACACCCCACGTTCAGGCAATCGCCGCCCAGCAGGTGTCGCTCGACCAGTGCCACGCGCGCACCCAGCCCTGCCGCACCGGCCGCCGCCACCAACCCCGCTGGACCGCCGCCCACCACCAGCAGGTGATACCGCCCGCGCGGCACGGGGTTGCTCCAATCGGCAGGATGCACCTGCGCGGCCAGCCGCTGGTTGTGCTCGTCCCAAGGTTCCAGCATGGTCAGGCTCCTGAAGGGGTGGGGGTCACGCGGAACAACCATACGGTGACCATGCCGCCGTGGGCGGTGTAGGTGTGGGTCCAGCCGCGCGCAGTACAATCCGCCATGAATTTCTCTGCGCGCCCGGCGTCGTCGCTGTATGCGGCTGCGTCTTGTGGCAGGCTGTGGAGCATAACCCAGAACGGCTCGCCCGAGGGGGCGGCCTCATCAAGCAGCATGAAGAGGTGCTCGTAGCCACTGGCCAGGATGATCTCGCGCGAGGGATCGTTGAGGTTAAAGCGCAGCAGGTTCTCGGCGTTGTAGTCCATGGTGTAAATGCGCTCGGCGGGCTGTGCGCCAGCACGGATATCGCTGACCACACTCAGGTAGTCCGAACGAATGGGGATGACCTGGTAGGCGATGGCCTGCACGGCGAGCAAACCCGCAAGCACAAGCAGCAGCGTGCTGCGCACGAGGGCGAAGGGCGGCTTGCTGACCACGATACCCAGCATGATATAGAGGGCGGGGTAGGCCGGGATGAGGTAGCGCACAAAGGCGACGGGCTTGGCAAATATCCACGCGAGGGCGAAGAGGCACAGCGTGGGCACGGCCACCCATGCGAACAACAGGAAGGCCCTCTCGGCCAGTTGCCGCCGCTCGTCGGGTTGGCGTGGTCGCCACAGGTGATACGCAGTGAGCAGGGCAAAGGCCAGCAGCATCCACTTGGTGGTCCACTCGAGCCATGCGCCCATGCGCATCCGAAGAGAGAGTCCGTTGTGTTCCTTGCTGCGCCCACCGAACACGGCGCCCGTTTCCGAGAGAATCCCGTAGGTATCTTCCATGGGGATGTTGTAATCCGCCCAGTCGTGCGGGTGGGTGTAGTGCTTGTTTATAAGGTCAGGCAGGGCCTTCAAGGGCGGGCGTGGCACGGTGGGATAGTTGGCGTTGCCGGGGCTGGTGGCTTGCCACGCGGCCAGCGGCAGCAAGGCCACCACCAAGGGCAGGCCCCATCGCAGCCACAGGCGCGGGCTGCGGCGGAAAGCCAGCAGGAACAAGCCCTGTGCCGCAAAGAGCAAGGCACCGAAGAGGTGCGTCCACACCAGTAAAACGTTCGCCGCAAAGTTGAGCCACCACCAGCGGCGCGGCGCGCCCGGCTCGATGGCACGCATGAAGGCATACTGCGAAGCCAGCCCCGCCAGCAGGGCCAAGGGATAATTGCGGATGCCTTGCGCGTGGAAAATGTTCAGCGGCGCGAGCGCCATAAAGAGCAGCGCGGTGACGGCAACCCACCGTCCACCGTGGCGTAAGGCAATGGCATAGAGCAAGGGAAAGCTGGCCATGGAGAAGAGAAGCGAAAGCCAGCGTAGTCCCAGCGGCGAGCCGGATATCCATCGTGCCCAGTAATACTCGATCACGTGGTACGCGGGGACCATGCTCCAGTCCAGCTCGCGCTCAATACGCAGGCACTCCAGCAGGCTGGGGGCATCCAGCGCGCGCAGCGTAATCCACTCGTCATACCAAACCGACTGCCCCGACAGGTTCCATACCCGCGCCAACAGCGCAAGCGCCATCACGCCCGCGCACAGCGCAAGGTCCTGCCACGGGAGGATTCTGAATCGGGGTTCCTGCATGGGGGTAGGGTGGAGAAATTGCGCGCGGAATGCAATCATGGTTGCAGATAGAGAGGGATTGACCCTTGGCAGGGTGCAAAACACCGGCAGCTACGCTTGCGCCTTTTGCGTGTTTGCCATAGTTTTCTTCTGGAAAACTATTGACACCTGCACCGATTTCGTCTACAATTTAGTTGTGGATCTTGCGTCTTCCCAGGCTGCGGTGTAGGGCGCATAGGCAGTGTTCCACGTGCAATTCAGGGCTGTTTTTCCTTCGTGCGGGTACCGCTTTCTTGGGCGTTAGGGTACCGCGCGGGGTG
>JBIKMR010000269.1:0-5954 GCA_044359155.1 Candidatus Hydrogenedentales bacterium
TTTGCGAATACCGTCAGCCCGCCCACGCCCGAATCGAATACCCCGATAGGCGCAGCGGAATCAGCCATTGGGGGCAGGCTCTTCTGGGGAAGTTTGCTCGGCTGGGGGAGCGGCTTCTGCTGCGGGTGCGGGCTCGGCAGGGGCCGGTGGTGCCTCGACGGCGGAGGCAGAATCGGCGGACTGCCAGAGCGAGTCCGGCTCGATGGCATCGCTAAGATCAATGTGCGCGGGGAAGGACTCCGGTGGGGCGCTGCCCTCGACAAGGAAGCGGACCTTGCGGACGGCGGGCTCGCCCTTGGATTGCAACGGGCCCTGCGACACCGTGGCCACCACGCCCTGCACCAGCAGGGACTCGACAGTAGCGCTCTTCACGCGCACATGCTCGCTGATAAATTCGCGGGAGAAGTCCAGTACCAGTTCGCCGCCGTCCAACAGGTATAGCGCGCGCACCTGCACCGCCGGGGAAATGCAGGGAGAGCCGGTTTCCTTCGGGCCCAGCATCAGCGCATTGAGCGCGTTGCGACAGTTCTCAACCGTCGAGTCGGTAATTTCGATAGGCAGCGATTGCGGCGCGAGGAAGCGCCCGTCGGCGTCGGCAAAGAAAAGCTGCACATCGCGCTGGCCAAGGGCGGTGGCAGGACGCGCAGGCTGGGGAGCGGAGGCCGCCTCGGGCGTGGCGCGCAGGGAATCGAGCGGGTCTTGCCCAGACTTCAGCATTTCGTTCACCAGCAGCATCACAAGAAACAGCAGCACCAGCGTGAGCAGTCCCCAAAGGGACAGGAAGAAGGTGCGGACGATGTCGGTTTTCCAGGGGGAGGCCATGGTTTAGTTTTCCTCCGCCAGCTTGGCCAGGCCCAAGGCCAGCGCGCGCGCGGCCTTGTCCTGGAAATCCGTCGAGCCCAGCCGTTGCTCGTCGGCGGGATTGCTGATGCAGCCCAGCTCGACCAGGCACCCGGCAGATTCACTCAGTTCATAGAGAGCCAAGGGCGCGCGACGCACGCCGCGCACGGCGGAGCCGGTCTCTGATTTGAGCGATGCGGCCAGCGCCTCGGCGGCGGCGCGCCCGCGTGAATCGGACACGCGGCTGCGCGAGAACGCGCCGGGGTAAAACACTTCAAGGCCGGTGGCCGTTTTCGACAGGCTCGCGCCCGCGTGTAGCGACAGCAGAAACGCGCCAGAATGTTGCTTGATTATGGTGGCGCGCTCGGCGGCGGTGAGCGCGTTGTCTTCCGTCCGTGTGAGCACCACGGTGAAGCGGGCATCGGCCTTCAGTTGTTCGGCCAGCTTATTCGCCACGGCAAGGGCTACGTCCTTTTCCGCCACGCCCGAAGCGCCCTGCGCGCCGGGGTCGTTGCCGCCGTGCCCCGCGTCTATCACTATCGTCTTTACCGCGCCCGGCGCTGGTGCTTCTTCCGCAGGGGCGGCAGGCGCAATGGCATCGGTCTCGAGCAGGGCCGCTTCCTCGTCCGTCATTACCGTTTCTGCGGGGGCGGCCTCGGCGGGCGGCAGGGAGACTTCTTCCAGCAGGCCCGTTTCTTCGTCTGTAACCGCAGGCTCGGGCGCAGGGGTATCACCGCTGTTCAGCTTGACGCCAAACGCCGTATTGAAGAACGCGACCACGTCGTCGCGCGGGGCTAGCACTTCGGCTTCGTAGGTGAGGAAGGGTTTGGTGAGATCGTGCGACTGCCCGCCCGTGGCGTAGCGCACGTTGTTGAGCGAGAGCGTGGCCATGACACCGTTGACGGTGACCTCGGCCTCGGTAGGGGAAATGATTCGTGCGCTGCCGCCGAGTTCCTGCGCCAGTTCAATCAAGGGTACATAGGGGGCCTGATCCGCGTAATAAAGCAGCACCTCGGGCGCACGGGACACGCCGTCCACGGTGGCGTTATAGGCCTGCGTTTCCGCAGCGGCACGGCTTGCCCACGCAAGGCAGAGCGCACAGAGAAACAGCGGTATCAATCGGGTGAGGCGGGTCATACTGGCGATGGTCTCGAAGATTAGCGCATAGCGACGGATGCGGTGGTCAGCACGATAGGTTCGCCCATGTACACCGCAACTGCAATCGTCAACACCACCAGCCCCGCAAGGGCGCCAATGCTGATGAGCAGGTCTTTGTCCATGGCCGGGTTCTCCCTCCGCCTAGCCGCACATTTGCGCATATTATATCCCGAACGCCCGAAAGGTTCACTATGGCTTGCACATGGGCTTGCCCACCCTCCTTAACTTCCCGTTCTTCCCTCACCTATACTGGCCACAAGGTTGCAGTGCCAAGCATTCCATGGGAGCCAATGACATGAAGAAACACGTGTTACTCGCCACAACGGCATTTGCGCTTTACGGTGCCTTGGCCCACGCCGATCAGGCCGCCGTGCTCAACACCGAACAGGCCGAGATGGCGGGCTATGCGCTGGCGCTGGGCGCGGAGATTCGCCATTTCTGCGCCCCCTGCGGCGATACCACATGGCGGCCTGAGCTGGTGGCGACCCTTTCCGCCGAGCCGTGGCAGGGGGAAAAGGAGTCAGTAGAGCTAAAGGTAAACGGTGAGCCCATCGACCTGGCGTATGTATACGTGTACCAAGGGGGAGGCTGGACCAACCTCGCGCGCTACACCGGAGTTGAAGTGGTTGACGTGCCGGAGAAGCTGAACGTAGCGGAAGTGCCGGCTTCGCCTGGCTTCGGCGTCTCCCATTTCCGGGGCACGCTCGACGGGGACAAGGCGATACTCGCCACCTTGGTTCGCGGAGGAGACAAGGTAAGCGGCACCTATTTCTACGGCCACTTGCAAAAGCCCATCGGCCTGTATGGCGCGATTGACCCTGACGGCGGGGCGCTGCTCAAAGAGTTCGCTGCTGCCGAAAGCACCGGCACGTGGCGGGTAAAGGTGCAACAGGGTGGCAGGGTTATTGGGGGAGATTGGGAAACTCCCGACGGCGCAAAGAAATTGCCCGTGGCGCTGAAGGCCTTTGCCGTTCCGTCGCAAGCCAACATGCGGCTGGCGGTAAACCCGATGAACACCACCGCCTCGTTTTCCTATCCCGTGTTTACCAGCGCGGGCCATGCCAAGGCGGCGGAACTGAATGTTGCCATGCGCAAAGTGGTGGATGAACAGTGGACCGATTACCGAAACGCGGTCGAGGAGATTATCGTCGGGGGCGAACTTGTCGAGATGGAAGACATCGGCCCCTCGATGACGAACTGGGACCATGGTATGGAGGACTACAAGATCGCCCATTGCACCGATTCGCTGGTGAGCATCAGCTATCTGGTCTACGACTACGCCGGTGGCGCGCACCCGAATTCATATTGGACCACGGCGAACTGGGTCATCAGCGGCGACAAAGTGCGTGATGCGAAGTTGGAAGATTTCCTGGCCACGGGCGAGGAAAGCTTCAAGGCCCTCACTGCTTTTCTGATTGCAGACCTGAAGAAGCAAGAAGCAGCATCCGTGGTGGACGGTACCACGACCGAATTCCGACAGGAAGAAGTGGCCGCATTCACCGTCAGCCCCATGGGCCTCACCTTCTTCTTCTCGCCCTATGCCGTGGGCCCCTATGCCCAAGGAGACTTCACGGTCGCGGTGTCGTGGAAAGACCTCGGCGAGCACGGCAAGAAGGAGTTGGTGAAGTAGGCGTTATTGCGCCGTCACTTGCGCTTCCAGTTTGGGGTCCGGGGTTCCGCCAAGGGCGCGGATGCGGGCGATGGCGTTGCGGGATTGTTCGGGCTGGCCCGTTATCTGAAAGGCTACCGCCAGATTATGGTAGCTATCGAGGTGGTTGGGGTCGATGGCTGCGGCGCGCTGCCACGCGGCGATGGCATCGGGAAACCGTTGCAGCCCTGCGTAGGCGAGGCCGAGGTTGTAGTGTACGGTAAGCGAATCGGGGGCGAGCAGCGATGCGGTCTGCCATGCGCGCACGGCAAGGTCGGCGCGGCCATCGGCAAGGGTTTCCTCGCCGAGGGCAATGTGCGCCGAGAGATAGTTGGGGTCCAGCGCGACCGCCTGCCCCAGGGCACCATAGCCCTCGTTCCGTTTGCCAAGATCAAACAGGGCGACGCCGTAGTCATACCATGCCTTGGCGGGCTGGGCGCTGCCGTCAGTGGCGCGCCGCAGCGCTTCCAGCCGCTCGGGCTTCTTACCTTCCTTGTCGTAGAGCGCGGCCATCAGTTCGTACAACGCGGGCCACTGTTCGTGGTAAGTGGCTGCTTCTTCGGCCAAGGCTATGGCCTTCGCAATCTCGCCCGCAGCCGCCGCGTCGTAGGCCTCGTTGTACAGGTCCAACCCCCGGTCGCGCTGGCGGGTGTGCACCACGGGACGCAGCAGCAGGTCCACGGGGGCGTAGTTGTCGGTGAGCAGCAGGTGCTTCTCGGGGCCGGGCTGTTGCTCGGGGGGAATCTGCCAGCCTGCGTATTCGTGCTTCTCGTTAATGCGCGCAGGGATGCCGGAGATATCACGGGGCGTTTTCGAGCAGACCACGACGAAGGTGTCGCGCACAGAGGGGGCGCGCCCCGTGTTGAAGACCTCGACCACGGGGAAGGCCTCGCGCAGGGTGGTGAGAACCGCGCCGAGGAAGAGGCCGGAGTCGAGAACGTCGATCATGTTGAGCATATAGATGCCGTCGTCTTTTAACAGGGCATGGACCTGCCGCACGAACTCG
Organism: Candidatus Hydrogenedentales bacterium; assembly: GCA_044359155.1. Lineage (GTDB taxonomy): Bacteria > Hydrogenedentota > Hydrogenedentia > Hydrogenedentales > JAEUWI01 > WGMK01. The sequence goes on from JBIKMR010000269.1 coordinate 4,653, forward strand.
ATGGTGGTGAGATGGCGGGGCACGGTGTAGTCGTTGATGGAATCGCCCATGATGCAATCGAAGGCGGGGACTTCTCCCCCGCTCTGCTTGAGGCGGATGAGGTCGGAGACACGGTTACGGGCATCCATGTCGAAAATCTTTACTTGCGTGTCTCGTGGCAGGCCGAATGCGGCATGGGCGGACTCGGTGACGGCGGGGTCAATTTCGGACGTCTCAATGTATCCACCGGGGCGGGCGACTTCGAGGTAGTGCGGGAAGGCGTATCCACCACCGCCGATGACCATGGCATTGATCGGGGCGCGGTCGGGATAGAAGGTGTCTAGCACGGCCTCGTAGATCCACTCGTATTCATACTTGAGGGCGAGGGGATCGTCGAGGTCCACCTGGCTGTGGGTCAGCTTGTCGAGCACCATCTCGCGCAGGCGGGGGTTCTCTTCATCTGCCAGCACGGCAAGGTAAGAGTATTGGCTTTCATCTTCATACACCACGCGCGGGTCTAGCGGGGTGCGCAGGCCCACCGATGCGGCCACGCCGTGCAGTGCGGGCACGCCGGAGACGGCGCTGGCGAAGAGCCCAACAAGCAGCAAGGTCCATGCGCCTGCAAGCCCAAGGCGACGGGGCGCATAGGCCAACCCAACCACTGCCATTAACGCTGCGCTGAGGCCGAGCACGGGGAGACTCCACAGGCAGTCGATGAGCAGGAAGCCGGTGGCGAAGGTGCCGACGATGCCGCCTGCGCTGCCCCATGCGTAGACCCCGCCAACGGCACTGCCGGGTGCCTTGCCGGAATCGAGCAGGCGCTTGACGACCACGGGGCTGATGGTTCCGATGAGCACGCAGGGGAGGAAGTACGCGCCGATACAATAAAGCACAATCTGCACGGGCCAGGATATGGCACCGAGTTGGGCGGACTCGGTGAATGCATAGCCCAACCCTTTACTCAACAGGGGCGCAAGGGCGGCGAGCACGCTTGCCCAGAGGAAGAGCCGGGCGATGAGGCTGCGGCTTGCCCCGCGATCTGCCAGGCGACCGCCGAGGTAGTTGCCCAGGGTAATGCCCGCGAGCACGATGCCGATGACGGCGGTCCACGTGTATACCGAAGAACCAAACTGGCGCGACACCACGCGAGCGGCGGCAAGCTCGAACATCATGAACAGGGCGTTAGAAGCGAAGACTGTGGCATAGGCGGCAAGCAGCGCGAGGGCGTCGCGGGCGGCGGGTGTCTCGATTGCGCGCTCGATGGCGGCTGCGCGATGGCGGAGAGAAGCAACAAGATAGAACAGGCCCAGCGCGGCCATGACG
>JBIKMR010000053.1:0-20066 GCA_044359155.1 Candidatus Hydrogenedentales bacterium
TGCAGAGAAGTCTGCGGCGAAGATAGCAGAGCTTACCGGCCTGCCCTTCACCACCGCGCCCAACAAGTTTGAATCGCTCGCCGCGCACGACGCACTGGTGATGGCGTCTGGCGCGCTGAAGACCATTGCCTGCGGCTTCATGAAGATAGCCAACGACCTGCGTTGGATGGGCAGCGGCCCGCGTAGCGGCATTGGCGAATTGAACCTGCCCGAGAACGAACCCGGCAGCAGCATCATGCCCGGCAAGGTGAACCCCACGCAGAGCGAAGCCATGACCATGGTGGCGGCGCAGGTGTTGGGGAACGACGCGGCGGTGGGCGTGGCGGGCGCGTCGGGCAATTTCGAGCTGAACGTGTTCAAGCCCGTCATCATGCACAACGTGCTGCAATCCATCCGCCTGCTGGCCGACGCGGCAGACTCGTTTCGCGAGCATTGTGTGGATGGGCTCGAACCAAACCGCGCGAACATCAAGCAGCACCTCGACAATTCGTTGATGCTGGTCACCGCGCTCAACCGCCACATTGGCTACGACAACGCGGCGAAGATTGCGAAGACCGCCCACAAGAACGGCACCACCCTCAAGCAGGAAGCCGTGAACCTCGGCTTGATGAGCGCCGAAGACTTCGACCGGATCGTAGACCCCAGCAAGATGATCGGGCCGAGTGCGTGAGCCGTGGCATCGATAGACTGGACAATAGGGCAGCAGCTTGCTGCACGAAAACCGAAGTTCTTTGACGATAAATTACCGGATGAATTGCCAGTTACAGCGATTCAATTCGGGCATATCTGGCAATAGAGCAAGCGACAAATGGAAGAAATATTGTCTCCGCATTGCGGAGACAATTGAGGCCAGAACCTGCGAGATGGCCCCTACCCTTCCTGCGCCTCGAGCCAGCGGGTGGCGTCGATGGCGGCCATGCAGCCGCTGCCTGCGGCGGTGATGGCTTGGCGGTAGACGTGGTCCTGCACGTCGCCGCAGGCGAACACGCCGTCGATCTTGGTGTAGGTCGAGTCGGGCTGGGTGATGATGTAGCCCGCCTCGTCCTGGTCGAGTAGGCCCGCGAACAAGTCTGAGTTGGGCTTGTGGCCGATGGCGCAGAAATAGCCGGTGCATTCCAGCTCGCGCGTTTCGCCGGTGTTTAGGTCCTTCAGGCGCACGCCTGTCACGCCGTCCTTGTCGTTGCCCAGCACTTCGTCCACCGTGCTAAACCATTCGACCGTAATCTTGGGATGCTCGATGGCACGCTTCGCCATGATCTTGCTGGCGCGGAACTCGCCGCGCCGATGCACGATGTGTACCCGGCTGGCGAACTTGGTGAGAAAGATGGCCTCTTCCATGGCCGTGTCGCCGCCGCCCACCACGACCAGCGGCTTGTTGCGGAAGCGGGGCACCGCGCCATCGCACGTGGCGCAGGCGGACACGCCCCGGTTCATGAAAGCCTGTTCGGATTCCAGCCCGAGATACTTGGCCGTTGCCCCAGTGGCGATGATAAGCACCTTGGCCTCGAAGACTTCCTCGCCGCACCACACCTTGAAGGGGCGGGCGGTGGTGTCTATCTTGGTCGCGGTCTTCGGCTCGAAGCGCGCGCCGAAGCGCTCGGCCTGCTGCTTGAACTCCGCCATCATTTCTGGGCCGGTTATGCCTTGCGGATAGCCGGGGTAATTCTCCACTTCGGTGGTGGTCATCAACTGCCCGCCGGGCATCATCCCCTGGTAAATGTCGCCCTCGAAGCAGAGGGGGGCCAGGTCGGCACGGGCCGTATAAAGCGCTGCGGTATAGCCCGCCGGGCCAGAACCGATGATGATGATATTTTCCATGGCGAAGCCCACTCCTGAAAGTTCGGGAAAAGTCGCGGCAAGGCCCACCGCGCAAAGAGTCTGAAAGTATAAGACAACGATCCGGGGGCGGACAATTCCCGCATTGGGGCGCATTAGCGAACGCGGGCCGTGGGCATTCCTTGCAGCCTGCCCGCGTAATTGCGTAGGCTTGTGACCAGAGGTTCCGTTTCTGTAATGCTGCTTCACTCGAAAAAGCGTATCCCCATGCAGCGCGCCCTGTCGCTGCTGCTGGTGGGATTCATGGTGCTCGCTTCCGCGCGCGGCTTGGTGCCCAGCATCTGCCTGACCATGACCGCCGCCGTGGCACAGGCGGAAGCAGACGCCGCAGCCTGCCATGTGGGCACAGGGCACAATTGCTGCACCGATTCTCCCGCCGAACCGGGCAAGCCCCCCCTTCAAGAATCCGACCATTGCGCCTTCTGCCACCTGGCAAAGGCGTATACGGAAGCGCCGATTCTGTTTGAGCATCCGCTCTGGCAGGAACAGCCCGCCATGCTCTACGGGCATGGCCCCGGCGCACACCACGGCCCAGCGGCAGACGACCGCACCCTTGGCCGTGCCCCTCCTGCCGCCATCGCCTAGCCTACCCCGCCTGCGGAGCCGTGCCTAGCCACGCTTTTCGGGCCACCCCTGTTGCATGAACGCATGTGCGTTGATGCTTCCGCTCGGCGCGCGCAGGCCCGCGCCATATCCTTCCAACCACACGACAAATCCATTTACTGCGCCCAGACCCATGGCGCGAAGACCGCCGTTTAGAAACTCCGCAACGTTTTTGAAAACCAGTAAATTGTGAAATAACAATCCAGGAATCCTGAAATGACAAGAATTTATAGCTCTCTCAGTTTGATGGTTTTTGCGACACTTGCGCCAACCTCTCTGGCTTTTGCCCATTGCGATCCGATTGAAGGGACGGATTACTTTGACACCATAAACCCGCTGGTGCTACCCCAGCCAGCCACAGGCGATTTCAACGGACCCTTGGTTCCTGGCCCAAATGTTGGTCCCAACGGCATTCTGGATAGCGATGAGTTCGCTTTGCTTGCAGAGGCCATAAGCAGCCACTCAAGCCCCTTGCATGAGGATGGTTGCGCCGCATTTACGGCCAACCTTGCCCAGGCAACCATCGACCTTCCAGCAGGATACCGCGAAACCGTGGCTGCTTACTTCACCTTGGGCGACACGGATTCCGTCACAGCCATGGTGGCCTTCTTCGCCTTCTTCGCAATCACCCTAGATCCCGCAGATTACGACCTCTCGCAAGCGGCGTTCTTGGGCCCAAATGGTGATGCCGACGGCGACACCTTGACGAACAAACAGGAATACGACGCGATTGCGGGCGTTGGCGGCCCGGGCTCTGCCAAGCGCACCGCGTTTCTCGCGGCTGCACTTGGAGGAGATTCCGGTGAAGGTGAGACAGAAGGGCATGAAGAAGGCGAACACGAACATGATCCCTGTGATGTCACCTCGATACCTGAGTTGACCGCGCAAGGCACGGCGTTCTATCAGGTGCTCGCGCTTCTTGCCTTGCAGCCCTACACCTGGGAGAGCACCGACGTAGACGCGGGCGGCATCATCGACCGATTCGAAGTGGCACTTGCCCGACATGCCGCCACTCACAACGGCTTTTATTTGGACGAGGCCAAGTGTGCATACGGCCACAACCTGGCAGCCGCCGCACTGGAGGCCAACATAGGCCTGGTGCAAGTGCAGACCGGCGTAGATGTGACGGAGGCCTTCGCAACCCTGATGAGCATCAGCGAGGACCTGCAAACCATTCTCAGCACCATTGGCTTGACCGGCACCTACAGCGTTGCGGGTGGTCACCACAAGCACGCCACGCCGCTTTCGCCCGAAGGCGACCTAGATGGTGACGGTTGGACCAACTTGCAGGAATACAACAACATCATCACCTCGGGTGGAGACGAGCAGGAATACATCCAAGCTGCAATGAATCCTAATGTCAACGGCTTAGGACTAAACCCCGGCCTTCCCGTGGCCGGCGGTACGGGTCTGATGCTTCTCATTGGTGCATTCGGTGCTGCCGGTGTACTTCGCGTGAAGGGCCGCAAGTAACCTTGTTGTGCAGGCCGCCGGCATCTGAGTGCCGGCGGCCTGCAACTAGAAACTCAAACCCAAAGTAAGGAGCCTACACCATGAAACGGCGTGGTTTTACTCTGATTGAGTTGCTCGTGGTAATCGCGATAATTGGAATACTCGCCGCGATACTGCTGCCTGCGCTGGCGCGTGCACGCGAAGCGGCCCGCCGAGCAAGCTGCCAGAATAACCTCAAGCAAATGGGCATTATCTTCAAGATGTATGCCACAGAGAGCCGGGGCTCCAAGTACCCTTCCATGGAGTTTAGCATCGGAGATCGCTTGGACTGTGACGATACTGCCTTTCCTGTGGTCTCGCAGGATCCCAATTTTGTCACCTCTCCACGTTTCGGACAGATTTATCCAGAGTACCTCAACGACCCCAAGATTCTGTTGTGTCCTTCCAGCGCCACCGCAAGCGAGGACCAGTTCGTCAGCCCTGTAACGGGTGAACAGACGTTCTCCAGAAACTGCTCCACGAATGCCCAGGGCATCTGGTTGTTCGATGACAGCTATCATTACTACGGGTATGTGTTGGACAAACTGGATAGCGACACCTTCGACGCTGCGTCCATCCTGCTCAAGCCCTACCCGATGATCTCGTCCAAGCAGCTGGCCGCACTGGTAATCGATATTACTCTGAGTCTCGTTGGTGGGCCGGATTTTGTGGATGAATACAATCAATCCAACGAGGATTGGCCACTGACACAGACGGGTCTTAGCATCGTGGGTTGCACGGACAGTTGTGGCAACGCGAGAACCAACACGTTGTATCACTTGCGCGAGGGCATTGAGCGGTTCCTTGTCACCGACATCAATAACCCTGCTGCCAGCGCTCAGGCGCAGAGCGCCTTGTTCATCATGTGGGACAAGGTCTCCACCGAGCCTTCGGCTTTCAATCACATTCCCGGAGGCTCGAACGTACTTTATCTTGACGGACACGTGGAGTTCGTCAAGTACACCGAGAAGGCTCCAGTCATCGCACCCACCGCTGTCTTCACCGGAGCCTTCGACTAAATCGGATTCTGCGGCGACAGTACAAATATAAACGCGCATCAGGCAGGAACACCGTAATCTCACTGGATACACAAGGGACCGCACCATGCCGAAAATTTTGTTTCATCTGATCGCCGGGATTCTTCTGGCAATGGCTATAGCGCCGCCCGCGCCTGCCGAAGAAGCCACCGGCGGCGCAACCGATCCGGTCTATTGGTGCCTCATGCGTGGCCGTCCTTGCGACATCAAGGATTACCCGAAGATGGGGATATGCGAAACTTGCGGGATGCCGCTCGTAACGCCGGAGCGTTATGAGGCTTACTTCGCCAAGGCCAATGCAAATGGAAAGACCATTGGCATCGTGCTCTATCGCGGCTTCGAGGTGCTTGATGTATATGGCCCCGTGGAGATGTGGGGGAATGTGCAGGAATACAAGATCGTGATGGTCGCGGAGAAGGCTGGCCCGGTCACCTCCGCGCAGGGAACGAAAACTATCGCGGATTACTCTTTCGACGATTGCCCAGAGCTTGACGTGCTCATGGTGCCCGGCGGAATGGGCACGCTCGTGGAAGTGAGAAACGAGACCCTGCTTGAATTCCTTCGTCAGCAGCACGCGAAGTCTGAACTTACCACCTCCGTGTGCTCGGGCTCATGGCTGCTGGCCAAGGCGGGCATTCTCGATGGACACAAAGCCACCTCGAACAAGCTCTACTTCAAGGACGCCACCATGATAACCGACAAAGTGGAATGGATGCCCGAGGCGCGTTGGGTAGAGGATGGAAAGATCATTACCTCCTCTGGCGTCTCCGCCGGCATGGACATGGCGCTGCATGTGATTCGCAAACTGAAGAGCGAAGCAGATGCCGAGAAGATTGCAGGTTGGACCGAGTACGTTTGGAACAAGGACCCGGGCAATGACCCATTTGCCAATGTAGAGGCACAAGAAAAGTAAAGATCAATTCACTTGAATAAGGAGAATGAATCAAATGCATGAAACCGATCATCGAGGCTTTACGCTCATTGAACTGCTAGTGGTCATCGCCATCATCGGCATCCTTGCCGCCATCTTGCTGCCTGCCTTGGCGCGTGCGCGCGAAGCGGCGCGGCGGGCCAGCTGCCAGAACAACCTCAAGCAGGTTGGGCTTGCCTTTAAGATGTATGCCAGCGAGAGCCGGGGCGAAAAGTTTCCGCCTATCAAGTCGCGCGATTGCGAGGGCAACCCACTGGTGTGGGACCTGACCGCCGACATGGCAGCCGTCTTCCCCGAGTACCTGTCGGACTTCAACGTGCTCATCTGCCCCAGTTCGCTGGCCAATGCATCGGCCTTGGAAGAATGGGACGCGGGCCCCGCCATGGCCCCGGCCTGGCGTGATCACCATGTGGCCGATGGCATTGTGCAGCCCTGCGAAGTGATGGGTGCGCCCTACAATTATCTGGGGTGGGCCTTCTCGCAGGAGATGATCTTCGGCGGTCCCGTGCCGTATGGCAGCCACAGCCTGCCGAAGCATGCCGCCGCCGACCAGCTGACGGCGGCGATTGACCACCTGGCCTCCGACTGGGAAGACGACCCCAACATCGTGAATGAAGACTGGCAGATGATTCCCCCGCTGAATGGCTACGAGACCGCCTACCGCCTGCGCGAGGGAATCGAGCGTTTCCTGATTACGGATATCAACAACCCGTCCGCCTCGGCCAAGGCCCAGTCTGAACTGGCAATCATGTGGGACAGCATCGCGCCGCACGCATCGCACTTCAACCACATCCCCGGCGGGGTGAACAGCCTTTACATGGACGGCCATGTGGAGTATGTGCGCTACTCGGAATTGAACAGTCCCTTCCCCGCCAACTGGGGCGGACTGCGCTTTCATGTGGGCATGTTCACCTATTCCGGAGAAGACACCGGCCACGGGCATTAATCTGGAAATCAATCAAAATCAAGAGGCAACGTAGTAAAACAAAGATAGGAGAATCAGTCATGTTGGTCAACCCACGTCGTTGCGGTAAGGGTTTCACCCTCATCGAGCTGCTAGTCGTCATCGCCATCATTGGCATTCTTGCCGCCATCTTGCTGCCTGCGCTGGCGCGTGCACGCGAAGCGGCACGACGCTCGACATGCCAGAATAATCTCAAGCAATGGGGCCTCATCTTGAAGATGTACGCCAACGAGAGCCGGGGCCAGAAACTGCCTGACAACCAGTATTACGCGGACTGCCCTGACTGCGAAATATGGATGTTCGGCAGCGGCCCCACGGGCACGGCGTTATATCCCGAGTATTTGACCGAGTGGAAGCTGATGTTTTGCCCGTCGGACTCGGGCCGCTGGCCGTGGGGTCCGCTGCAGAACCCGGAAGACGATACCGAGGTTGCCGAGTGTGGCGAAGATGGGAACAGCCTGTTCTATCCCAGCGATGGAGCGGACTGCGCCAACGGGCAGTATCTGGCCGTCGAGGGCATCAGCTATTTCTACATGAGCAAGATGATCCGCGGGGCGTGGACAGAGACCGACGCCAACGTAGACGCGCTGGCAGCCGCGCTGAATGATCGAGCACCCGACACCCGCGACGAGGACATCGCGATCACGCTGGCCGATGGTGATTTCACGGGTGTGGAAGTCGAGGCGTTGCACTTGCGTGAAGGCATCGAGCGCTTCCTGATTACTGACATCAACGACCCGGCGGCAAGCGCCCGCGCACAGAGCGAGATACCCGTGATGTGGGACCATGCCAGCTCGTCAGACGGCGCGCTCAACCAGACGGAATTCAACCACATTCCCGGTGGTTCAAATATCCTCTACATGGACGGTCACGTTGCCTACCTTCGCTACCCCTCCACCAACGGGGATTCCGAATGGCCCCTAAGCGAGAGCATTGCAAGGGACGCTTGGTCCGCAGCACACTGATTGGCAACCCCCATCCAAGGCGGGCGCAGGAATGCGCCCGCCTTTTGATTTCGAATTTCCTGCTGTGGCGCGGTCAGAAACCCTGCCACAACTTGGACTGGACGCCGCTTGCTTATTGCAGCGGATGGGCAGATACTGGTTCGGCTAGCTTGGCCAACTTGTGCCATCCAGATTTGAGCCTGATATAGGTAAGGGGTTCCCCAAATTTTGCACCGCGCCGGTCTTTTCGCTACCACCTTCCTGCTTTTTGCACTTTCTTCCCACGCCGCCACGGTGCATGTGGACGACAGCAACACTTCGGGTACGGAGAACGGATCCACATTGCGGCCCTACTCCACCATCCAGGAAGCGCTGGACGCAGCCGACCCAAACGACACCGTGCTGGTGGCGGCGGGCACATATGCGGAGAACGTGGAGATTAACGCCAAGACTATTGAGCTGCGCGGCGGCTATGTCGGCGCGTCTTCCGCCACCTATGCTGGCGGCACCGGCGGAAATTTTGCCACGCAGAACCCCACGGCGAATGTCACGCGGATTGATGGCGACATTGCCGAAGCCACGGTGCTGCTGGTGTACACGGAAACCAGCGGCTCGGTCGTCGACGGTTTCACGATTTCCGGCGGCAGACACGGTATCAGGCTGGACATCCTGCTCACCTTTCCCCATATCAGCGACGTCACCATCTCGAACAACATCCTTGAAGACAATGGCGTGGGAGATTATGAACATCGCGGCGGCGGTCTCGCGGGCTATGGCGACGACTTGCTCGTGCGCAACAACATCATCCGCAACAATATCGGCGGGCGTGGCGCGGGGCTGCATGTCGAGGGTACCAATATCCGTGTAGAAGAAAACCTTGTCGAGGGCAATGTCGGCTACAACGACCACGGGGGCGGCGTGTCGCTGTCGGGCGACACGACCTTCTCGCGCAACCTGGTCCGAGACAACCGCATCGGCGAGGGGCTGGGCTACGGGTGGGCTGGCGGTGTGCTGATCATTGGGACGGCGACGTTGACGGGTAACACGTACACGGAAAACCACGCGCCGAGCATCGGTGGCGGGGTGTTTGTGGACGAGGGCGGCACGATGGTGATGGATCACGATTTGGTCTATGGGAACACGGCGGACCTTGGCGCGGGCGTGTATGTCGATGGGGAGGGCGGCGGCGGTCGGGGTTCGGTCGGTACCATCCGGTTCTGCACGATTGCGAACAACACGTCGCCGATTGATCCTGTGGGCAATGCTGTCTATGTCGAGCAGGATTCCGATGCGACGGTGACCAACACGATCGCTTGGGGCAATGGCGGCGATGACTTTTATGTGGCCGAGGATTCGTCGCTAGCGGTGACGTATACGTTGAGCCAGGAAGTTTGGGCGGGGACGGGGAACATCACGGGGGATCCTCGCTTTGCGAATGCGGCTGCGGGTGATTTCCACCTGCGCTCCACCGCTGGGCGCTTTGACCCCGCAGCCAATGGCGGCGCGGGCGGTTTTGTGCTCGACGCCACCGACAGCCCGGCCATCAACGCCGGTAATCCGGCATCAGCATATTTCCTCGAACCCCAGCCCAACGGCGGGCGCGTGAACTTGGGCTTCTATGGGAACACCGCCGAGGCCAGCATGGGCGGTGAAGTGGGCGAAGGTAACCCGGATGGCGAAGGCGTGGCGGAGGGTGAAGGCATTCCCGAAGGAGAGGGCGTGGCGGAAGGCGAAGGTACACCGGAAGGTGAAGGGGTGGCAGAGGGCGAAGGCGTTGCGGAAGGAGAAGGAGTCGCTGAAGGCGAAGGCACCCCGGAAGGTGAAGACCCCTACGTGGAGGAATACCGGCAGTTGCTCTTCACCTTCGGGTCCGCAGAAACCAGCGACGACAACATTTGCACGCTCGAGGAGATTCGCAGCCAACGAGCCGATTTCCCCGAGGCAGCCCTGCTCGCCGCTGACGCGAACAACGATGACCAACTGAGCGTCGCCGAGCTGCTGCAAGCCACGGGCGGTGGCATCGTCATGAGCGCCGACATCAGCGGCGATTTCATCGTAGCCCTGAGCGAGTTGCTCCGCATCATCCAGCTATACAACGCCGGGCAATACGCCTGCGCCACCAACGCCGGGGCCACGGAAGACGGCTTCCTGCCCCGCGCCCAGCAAGGCGGCGATCCCGCCTGCGTGCTGCACTCCACCGACAACAACGACAACAGGGTGATCAGCCTCAGCGAACTGCTGCGCACCATCCAGTTTTACAGCTTGGGCGGATACAGCTATTGCCCGGGTCAAGGCACCGAGGATGATTTCTGCAGCTAAGCTGATAGCGAGAATATAAAATGCTAAAATCATGCAAGATTTTCTAGTTGTCAATAATTTAGTTCTTGGGCGGCAGCTTGTGGTATAGTCCAATTTGGCATTCGGCGGCATGAACGAATAGCCGAATTCGGAGGACTGTCCGCATGATGACGACGGATCGTAAGATTTTCTGCCTTGCGGCACTCTCGTTGATGGTGGGCCTCACCTACCCGAGGTCCGCCCAAGGACAGGAATCCGGCAACAATCCGAAAGTAATATACGGCGTTGACGACCGTATCGACGTATACGAAGAGACCGACCCGGGCCGATTGGCGCAAGCTCGCTCTACATGCGGGATTCTCAGCCGGAATCGCCTTGTTGATAACAACGACGGCACCTACACCATCCTCACGCCATTTTTTGACGTGTGCCCGAGCGAACCGTTTTCAAGCCAACCCGTTCCCATGTTCTGCACAGGCTTCATGGTCGGCGACAGGCGCATTACCACAGCTGGACATTGTCTCGACGAAACTCGCATCGACAATGCAGCTATCGTTTTTGGCTTTGAGATGCTGGATGCCAACACACCGGTAACCACGGTAAATGCGGATCAGGTCTATTTCCCAACAACGATAATATCGCAGGCTCTAAGTGGTACCGTCGACTATTGTGTGTTCGACGTGGACCGCGACATTACCGCGCCGGGCGCATCTGCCTTGCCACTGCGGCCTAGCGGCTCGGTCGAGCTCGGGCAGCAAGTCGGCGTTATCGGGCATCCTTCCGGTTTGCCCATGAAGATAGCATTCGGCGCGTCAACCGTCGTTACCAAGATCGATGACGCAAATGTCTTCGAGGCCAATCTCGACACCTACGGCGGGAATTCCGGCTCGCCTGTCTTTGACCAGGCAACCGGCGCTGTCGAAGGCATCCTCGTTACCGGTGCAACTGATTATGTGACTATCGAGGAAAATGGCGTTCCCTGCCGGGTATCTAATGTTCTGGACGATAGCGCAGGCTCAGAAGGCGTCACAAGAAGTTCCGTCTTCGCGGCCTTTGTGAGCGACAGCGAAGGTGAAGGCGTGGTCGAGGGAAGCACGGAAGGCGAAGGCGCACTTGAAGGCACCATTGATGGTGAAGGTTTGGCTGAAGGGAATGCTGATGGCGAGGGAGAAGGCATAGCTGAAGGCAATATAGAGGGTGAGGGAGAAGGCATAGCCGAAGGCAGTGTAGAGGGTGAGAGAGAAGGCATCGCTGAGGGCAGTGTAGAGGGTGAGGGAGAAGGCATAGCCGAAGGCAGTGTAGAGGGTGAGGGAGAAGGCATAGCCGAAGGCAGTGTAGAGGGTGAGGGAGAAGGCATAGCCGAAGGCAGTGTAGAGGGTGAGAGAGAAGGCATCGCTGAGGGCAGTGTAGAGGGTGAGGGAGAAGGCATCGCTGAGGGCAGTGTAGAGGGTGAGGGAGAAGGCATCGCTGAGGGCAGTTTAGAGGGTGAGGGAGAGGGCATCGCTGAAGGCAGTGTAGAGGGCGAGGGAGAAGGCATAGCTGAAGGCGGCGAAGAGGGCGAGGGTGAAGGAGTGGTCGAGGGCAGCGAAGAGGGTGAGGGTGTGGAGGAAGGTGAGGGAGACGCGGACGACGTATATGAGCAATTGCTCTACGCCTTTGCCGCTGCCGAAAGCACCGGAAACAACACGCTCACCCTTTCGGAAATACAATCGCAATTGCCGGGCTTTACCGAGGCAGACCTGGATGACGCAGACTATAACGGCGATGGGCAGTTGAGCGTCGCAGAGTTGTTGCAACGCCTAGGCGGTGGCATCCTTATCAGCGCGGATACCAATGGCGATTTTCTAATCGCCCTCGAGGAATTGCTCCGCCTTATCCAGCTCTTTAACGCGGGGCAATACGCTTGTGCCGAGAATGCAGGGGCAAGCGAAGACGGTTACTTGCCCCGCGCCCAGCAAGGCGGAGACCCTGCCTGTCTGCTGCATTCCATCGACGGGGACGGTAACAACCAAATCACCTTGAGCGAGCTGCTGCGCGGCATTCAGTTTTACAACCTCGGCGGCTACACCTACTGCCAGGAACAAAGCCCGGAAGATGGGTTCTGCGGCTAGGCCGTATCGGCGGAAAATGGCTGCTAGCCCCATAGCCCGGAGGTTTGCTAGACTTCCGGGCTGATGCCTCACCTGCCAGCGCGTTCGGCGCTACAAGGAAACCTCCACCGTTGAGCCTGCACCCTGATACCGCCCCGTCCCGCGAGGGGGCGCACAAGATGTTTGACCGGATTGCGCACCGGTATGACCTGCTGAACCGCCTGCTTTCCATGGGTACGGACAAGGGCTGGCGCAAGACCATGCGCCAATACCTGCCGGGCAGCGGCCCCCTTCGGCTGCTGGACCTTGCCACTGGCACGGCAGACGTGATGCTGTTTCTCGAACGCACCAGCGGGCGCATTGGCAGCGGGGTGGGGCTGGACTTGTCGGCGGGTATGTTGAGCTATGGCTGTGTAAAGATTCGGCGCCGCCGCCTGCAAGACAAGCTGCGGCTGGTGCGGGGCGACGCCACCCAACTGGGCATGGCGGATAGCGCGTTCGACGCGGCCACGTTCTCCTTCGGTATCCGCAACGTGCTCGATGTACCTGCCGCGCTGCGCGAAATGTTGCGCGTGCTCAAGCCGGGGGGGCGCGCGTTGATACTCGAGTTCTCGATTCCTGCCAGCCCGCTCGTGCGGATTCCCTACCTCTTCTACTTCCGCAACATCCTGCCGCTCATCGGCGGCATGGTCAGCGGTGACACCCAAGCCTACCGCTACCTTAACAAGACCGTGGAAACCTTTCCCTATGGGGAGGCGTTCCTTTCGTTGATGCGCGACGCGGGCTACGTGAACACGCGCGCGATTCCGCTCAGCTTCGGCATCGCCACGCTCTACCTGGGCGACCGGGAAGCGTAGGCGCAATGGGCGCGCTCGCGGCAGTTCTGGCACTTGGCCTCTGCGCGGCCAGCCCCGTGAAGGAACTGCCATTGCATGGCCCGGCGGCCTATCCCGCCAGCGAGATTTCGGGCATGGCGTGGCACGGCGACCACCTCTTTCTCGTGGCGGAGAATCCCACGCGTGGGTTCTTTGTGCTCGACAAGGCGGTGTTACTTGCTGCGGTGGATGCCGACGATCCCGATCCGCTCGAACCCGGCATTGCGTTGATAGAAAATGCCGAGGCGCTGGAAGCCATCCCCAATTTCGATGGCATCGAGGCCCTGACCTTTCACGCGGACGAGGCGTATATGTTGGTGGAAAGCCGCAGCAGCGATTGCGCGATGGCGGCCTACCTGATTCGCGGCAAGGTCGATCCTGCCACCCTTGCCATAACGCTGGACAAGGCCGCCCCAACGGCCCTGCCCCTGAGCCACCAGACCTGCAACTTCTCCTGTGAAGCGCTCGTACTGCACGGCGAAAGCCTGCTGGTGTTTGAAGAGGCCAACGGGGCGAACCTAGTCCCTGCTCCCAAGGCCACGGTGTTCAGCCTTGCGCTTGAACCCCAAGCGCCCCTGCCCATTCCCTCCATCGAATACCGCGTAACCGACGCCACGCCGCCGGATGCCCAGGGGAAATTCTGGGCCATTAATTATCTCTGGCCGCCCGAGCGTAAACTGCTCGACCCCGCCGATGCGGCCACAGACCCCAAGGCCCCGGTCGAATTGTTGCTAGAGCTACAAGTGAATGAGGATGGCGTGCGCCGCACGGAGCGCGCCCCGGTAGACCTGCGCGCAGGCGGGCCTGCATCGCTAGAACCGCACAACTGGGAAGGCATCGCCCGGCTGGGCAACCGGGGCTTCCTGTTGATAACCGACGCCTTCCCCCGCACCGTGCTTCGCTTCGTCTCCTTACCTTAGCCAATCTCGTTGCCATAGCCCCCGCCCGTCTGGCATGGTGTTGGGGTTACCCAAAGTTCGCACCGCAAACAGGATGACTGCCATGCGCCCCATACTCTCCCTTGCCGCCCTGTGTTTGTTCGCCCTCGTCGCTGCCGCGCAAGAACCGGTCAGCCTTGCTGCAGAGAAGTGGCAAACGCTTTCCGGCGATTGGAAACTGGGCGACGAGGCCGCCACGGTATCGGTAGAAGCTGGCAGCGCGGCAGCGCTGGTGCTGAAGGACGTCACCCTTCGTGACTTTGAAGTGAGCTACGAGTTCCAGTCCAGCGGCGTCTACGCCGGGCTATGCTTCCGTACGCACGTGTCAGAAGACTTCGCCAAGGCAGGCAGCACGACCAACCTCGGCACGCCGGGCCTGTATGGTGTGGCGGTGTGCAGCAGCGCCGAGCAGGGCTTTCGCTTGCTGGTGAACGATGGTGCCGAGGAGCGGGTGCTGGGAAGCATGAAAGAGAAAGCCGTCGACGCCGACACATGGCGCACGGTAAAGATTGTGGCAAAGGGCGGCGCGTTGCGGGTGTCGCTGGATGGCGAAGCTCTTGAAGCCGAAGACGAAACCTTCATCGGCGGTGGTTTGGCCTTCTGCGTGGCCGCGAGCACTGGCGGCAGCGCCAGCTTCCGCAACCTCAAGTTGAACGACCTTGGGCGCACGGGCGACTGGCGCGCGCTGTTCAATGGCAAGGACACGACGGGCTGGAAGGAATGGGGCAGCGAATCGTGGAGTGTGGAAGACGGCAAGATCGTCGGGCGCAGCGGTCCCAAGAAGTCCGAGGGCTACCTGGCCACCGAGGAACGCTTTACCGACTTCCGCGCGCGCGGCGCATTCCAGATGCTGGGCGAGGGCAACTTCGGCCTGTTCTACCACTCGACCATCACCCCCAAGGAAGACGGCTATCCCGTCATCGCGGGCGTGCAGGGCGAAGTCGAGCCGGCCTACCCCAGCAGCACTGGTTGGCTGTATGAAAGCTACAAGCGCGGCTGGCTGGTCGAGCCGCCCAAGAATACGCTCGCGGCCTACGTGCTAGACCCCACAGGCTGGAACGAGATCGAGATTCGCACGGCGGGCAAGGTGGTTACCACGTGGGTGAACGGCGTGCGCGCCCTCCATTTCGACGACCCCAAGCCCCTGCTCACCGAGGGCAGCCTGGCCCTGCAACTCCACGCCGGTGGCGTGGATGGCATCGCATGGAAAGACATCTATCTGCTCAATCCATAAGGGCTGCCTTATGGCTGCCTAGTGGAAGCGCAACAACTACGCTTTACTGATCCACCTTCTCGCGCCGCTGCATGTAGTGGGCAAGGGCCTCGTCCCACGGGCGCATGGCGTGGCCCGTGGCGGCTTGCAGCCGCGCCATGGAAAGCGAGCCATAGGCGGGTCGCCGTACCTTGGACGGAAACTCCGCTCCGAAGCAGGGCTCCACTTCTATCTGCACCTTGGCCAGTTCAAAGATGCGCAACGCGAATTCATAGCGCGACACCGCGCCCTCGTTGGCCGCATGGTAGGTGCCATAAGCCTTGGCGTTCGCCAGCGCCAACGTGGCCTGCGCCAAATCGAGCGTGTGGGTGGGAGACCCCACCTCGTCCGTCACGATGCGCAGCTTGGCGTGCTGCTTGGCGAGGAAGAGCACCTTCTCGATGAAGTTGTTTCCGCCGGGACCATAGAGCCACGCCGTGCGCAGGATGAAGTGGTGCGGGTTCTCGTGGCGCGTGGCCTGTTCTCCCGCCAGCTTCGAGCGGCCATACACCGACAGCGGCGCGGTGGGCGCATCGGGTTCATAAGGCGTGGTGGCTTTGCCATCGAATACGAAGTCCGTGCTGTAATACACGATGGGGGCGCCAAGCCGTGCAGCGATGTCGGCCAGGTTGCGCGCGCCGGTTTCGTTCACGCGGAAGGCGTCGGTCAGGTTGTCCTCCGCCGCGTCCACGTTGGTGTAGGCCGCCGCGTTGATGATCAGGTCGGGCCCGAAAGCCTCGGCCAAGGCATACGTGCTTGCCTCATCCACAATGTTCGCCTCGGGCAGGTCGTATCCCCGCACCTCGCCCGCGCCGGAAAACACGGTAAGCAGGTCGCGGCCCAACTGGCCCTTGGCCCCGAAGATTAGTGTGCGCATGTGTGGTCGCCTTGTTGCATGGTGGCTGAGAGTATAGCCCGCCGGGGCGCAATTGCGTAACCCCCTTGCGCACGGCACAGTTTGGAAGGCAGGCAGCACTCTGCTATCGTTGCTGCACGGCTTGGGCAACAAGGCCAAAAGGGGAATGGCAATGAACGTGAAGAACATCCGCCTGCGCGGGCTGGGGTTTGCCTGCGCGCTGTTGGGCAGCATGGCCTTGTGCTCCGCTGCAATTGCCCAGGATCTGGATATATGGATTGATCTGCCCTTGGTATACACGGCGGGCGACACGGTTCCGGTGGTCGTGAATATTGAACGCATCGATGCCGAATCCACGCCGGATAGCAACGTGACCGCGATGGGCATCGAGTTGAACCTGCCCACGGGCTGGACCCTGGCCCGCGACCCGAACAACAATTGCGCATCCGCGTTTGTTGAAGAGCTGGGTGGCAGCCCCGTGAACCCGGCGGTCAATGCCGTGGCTGTTTTCAAAGACGCCGCACAAACCTATGCAGACCCGCCGAATAACACCACTTGCATACAGCTCCCCCTCGAGGGCTTCGGGCTGGAGTTCATCTGGATACCCAACAACGGCGGCGGAGGGGAACCCTTGCCAATAAACCTCCCGCTCCAGTTGACCGTGCCGGTAGTGGCAGGGGCAGACGGGGAATGCGGTACAAATTCCGGAATTTACGGGATCGTGCGCTACCGGGTGCTGACCGGCAGCGAGGAGACAGGCATAGGTGGGGAGCTCGATGAGGAATGCGTGCCTGTATGCGAAACTGAAATCGGCGACTCCGATTCTAGCGGCGTGGTTGATATCGACGACGTGCAGCAACTTTTCGAATACGTGATTGCTGTAGTGCCGTCGGTCGATGAATTCTGCAGTGACGTCTGCGGTGATGGCATAGTCGATATCGATGATGTGCAGGGAATCTTCAATATGTTGATTCAGCTTCCCAATCCTTGCAGTAAGAAATAGCCAATACGAAACGAGCAAAACGTGGCAAACGATGAAGTAATCCAGCCCGGCTCGACGCCGGAGGATGGCCTGTATGAGGACCAGATTCGCCCGCAGCGGCTGGCGGAATTTCCGGGGCAGGAGCCGATCAAGGACAAGCTGCGCATTGCGATAGCGGCGGCGAAGGGGCGCAACGAGCCGCTGGACCATTTGCTGTTGAGCGGCCCTCCGGGGCTGGGCAAGACGACGCTGGCGCGCATCCTGGCGAACGAGATGGGCGTGGACATTAAGCAGACCTCGGGCCCGGTGATAGAACGGCAGGCAGACCTGACGGCCATACTCACGAGCCTCGAACAGTTCGACGTGTTATTCATCGACGAGATACACCGGCTGAACCACGCGGTGGAAGAGACGTTGTACTCGGCGATGGAAGACTTCGAGGTGGACATCATGCTGGGGCGCGGCCCCACGGCGCGGTCGATGAAGATTGGCCTGAAGCCTTTCACCCTGATTGGCGCCACCACGCGCGCGGGCCTGCTCACGCCGCCACTGCGCGCGCGCTTTGGCGACGTGTGCCGCTTCGATTTCTACACCCCGCAGGAACTCAAGATCATCGTGCATCGCGCGGCCCGCATCTTGAACGCGGAGATAGACGACGAGGGCGCGCTGGAGATCGCGGCGCGTTCGCGGGGCACGGCCCGCGTGGCAAACCGCGTGTTGCGGCGTGTGCGAGACTATGCCCAGGTGAAGGGCGATGGCGTGATCACCGGCGAGATAGCCGACGCCGCGCTGAACATGCTGCGCATCGACGCGCTTGGGTTGGACGACATGGACCGGATGATCGTGACTACCATCATCGAGAAATTTGCGGGCGGCCCCGTGGGGCTTTCGTCGCTGGCGGTGGCCGTGGGCGAAGAGCGCCAGACGCTTGAGGAAGTGCATGAGCCGTACCTGATCCAGGTGGGATTCCTGAAGCGCACCCCGCAGGGCCGCATGGCCACACCGCTGGGATACCGCCACTTCGGTCTGAATCCCCCACCCCACGGCGGGCAGGGGGTGCTGGTCTAATCCTGTTGCATCCCTTCGCCGCGCCTCCTAGAATCGAAACGTTCCGGGGTCTTGCTGGTAGTGTGGGTTTTACAGGCCGGTGCTTGGGGTTTTCCAGAACATGCAAAGAATTCTTGTGACGGGTGGTGCGGGCTTCATTGGAAGCGCTTTTGTTCGTTATGCCCTGAAGACCTACCCCGGGCTGCAAGTGGTTACGCTGGATAAGCTTACCTATTCGGGCAACCGCGAGAACCTGCGCGACGCCGACCCCGCACGCCATACCTTCGTCGAGGGCGACATAGCCGACCCCGCTGCTGCTGCCCGTGCGATGGAAGGCTGCGATGCGGTGGTGAATTTCGCCGCCGAAAGCCATGTAGACCGCAGCCTGCTAGGGGCGGAGGAGTTCATCCGCACCAACATTCAGGGGGTGGACACGCTGCTGAACGCGGCGCGCGCCGCCGGGGTGGGGCGTTTCGTGCAGGTATCCACCGACGAAATCTACGGCAGCATCGACGAGGGTGCCTTCACTGAGCGCGATACCGTGGCCCCGCGCAATCCCTATTCCGCCAGCAAGGCCGGCGGCGAATTGTTCGCGCGCGCGCATTTCGAGACCTATAGTTTTCCCGTTATCATCACGCGCGGCTCCAACACCTATGGCCCGTACCAGTACCCGGAAAAGGTGCTGCCGTTGTTCGTTACCAATGCGATAGACGACCTGCCCCTGCCGCTCTACGGCGACGGGCGCAACGTGCGCGATTGGCTGTATGTGGACGACCATTGCTCGGGCATTGACTGCGCCCTGCGGCATGGCCTGCCGGGCGAGATATACAACATCGCCGGTGGCAACGAGCGTATGAACGTGGAGCTGACCCATCGGATTCTGGAGCTGACCGGTAAGGGGCCTGACCTAATCAAGCCGGTGGCCGATCGCGTGGGGCACGACCGCCGCTACGCCATCGACGCGGCCAAGCTGAAGGCATTGGGCTGGCAGCCCCGCATGGACTGGGAAACCGGAATGCGCGAGACGGTGGCGTGGTACCAGCAGAACGAGGCGTGGTGGCGGCCCATCAAATCGGGCGAGTATCGCGCCTACTACGACAAGCAATATGTCAACCGGTAGGAGCAGCGGCATGAAGGGGATCATTCTGGCGGGAGGGTCGGGCACGCGGTTGCACCCTATTACGCTGGGCGTGTCCAAACAGCTCATGCCCATCTACGACAAGCCAATGGTGTATTACCCGCTTTCCGTGTTGATGGAGGCGGGCATCCGCGACATCCTGATCATCTCGACCCCAGTGGACCTGCCCCACTTCCAGCGGCTGCTGGGAGATGGCACACACCTCGGGTGCAGCTTCACCTATGCCGAGCAGCCGGAGCCCAAGGGGCTGGCCCAGGCCTTCCTCATTGGCGAGTCCTTTATCGGCGGTGACAAGTGTGCGCTCATCCTGGGGGATAACATCTTCTATGGCACAGGGCTCGGCGCCAACCTGCGCGGGCTGACCGACCCGGAGGGCGGCATCGTCTTCGCGTACCACGTGTCCGACCCGCAACGCTACGGCGTGGTGGCCTTCGACGCAGCAAACAATGTGGTGAGCATCGAAGAGAAACCGGCCAAGCCCAAGTCCAGCTTTGCAGTGCCAGGCCTCTATTTCTACGACAACAGCGTGATCGAGATTGCCCGTGCGCTGAAACCCAGTGTGCGCGGCGAGTACGAGATCACCGACATCAACAGCGCCTACCTGTCGCAGGGGCGGCTCAAGGTTTCCATTCTCGACCGGGGCACGGCGTGGCTGGATACCGGCACCTTCGCCTCCCTCATGCAGGCGGCCCAGTTCGTGCAGGTTATCGAAGAGCGGCAGGGCCTCAAGATTGGCTGCATCGAGGAGGTGGCTTTCCGCATGGGATACATCGACGAGGAACGC
>JBIKMR010000054.1:0-20057 GCA_044359155.1 Candidatus Hydrogenedentales bacterium
CGCAGATGGCCGAGTACACCCCCGAGATATTCCACGATTTCCCCAAGACAAAACCCGTCGGCAGGCTCGACGAAGTGAAGGCCGCCCGCGACCTGAACTGCGCCTGCTTGTAAGTTTGCTGGCTAATCGACATTCTTTTTCGCGTCGCGTTCAGCCTGCTTGACTTGACGGTCCACCAGCGCCTGGGCAAAGCCTACCTTGAATACATCTGCGCCCGGCGTAAGCGTGGCACCGTCCAGCGTGGAAGGTTGGTCGGCGTGGGTTGAGGTGACGGAAACCGCGTCGAAGCAGGCGCGGCTTTGCGAGTCGGGCTCTTTATTGCACCACGTGCCCAGCGCCACCACGGCCTTGTTCGCGCCGAGGGCGGCATAGGCTCGCTGCTGACCGAGCGCGGCATCGTAGAATCCAGCAAGGTTGATGTCCAGCTTGCGCCACGCGCCGGGCTTGGCGTCGATGTCTAGGTACAGCCCGCGCTTCTGCTCGCCCAGTTCCTGCAAATAGCGCCAGCCTTGCATGGTGCCGTGCATGGCAAATCCAATGGCGCGGGGCAGGTAGTCAGCAGCCGCCTCGTTCTCTCCCCAGCGCGCCATCAACAAGAACTGGAATTCTTTGTCGCGCATAACCTCTATGCGAACATAGCCACCGCCGTTCTTGAAAGCCTCGGGCACTTGGTACGCCGCTGACACCATCGGAGTGGGGGAGGGCAGCGATACCACCTGGTAGATTTCGTTCATCTCGTCGTTCGCCCAATCCACTCCGCGCGATCCGGTGTAAACGCTCGCCGCCAATTCGCCTTCCTGCACGGAAGTGCGCTGCGCCTCCACCACAAAGCCGGGGTTGTGCGTGGCGCTATAACGATAGGTACGCAGCCAGTCGCCCAGCCCATTCTCAAAGCCGCCGTTGAGCAGGCTGGTGTTCGGCGTAAACTCGGGCAGGGTACTCAACCAGCGTGGCTCGATGCTGGGGTCGAAAGGCTGAAAGCTATTGGGGTAGCGATACTCCGCAGCCACGCCCGCCGCTCGCCCCGTGAGGGTAACGTCTGCGCCGTTAATATCCGCCAACATGTAGTAGCCCGCGCGCTGCTGCGCCACGGCGAAGCCATCCACTTCGGTCTCGCCATAGGGGCGCGATGCGATGATGGTAGGCACGTTTACAAAGTTCACACCCTTGTACGTCCACGAGCACTTTTCGGAAACGCGGATACCGTTGTGCACATGGCCGTGGAAGACATACTTCACGTTGCCCACGGTGGTCAGCGTCTCGATAATCTGCTTCCGCACGGGCATCTCGAAGGTGTACCACTCCGTCTGCGTCAGCCCTTGCGGCATCAGGTGCAGGTGTTCGAACACCATCGTGGGGCGGTCGGCGTGGGCGGCCAGGTCCTCCTTCAGCCACGCCATCATGGCGTTGCGAATAGTGACCACCGTTTCCGATTCACCTTGCAAATTGCACGGCAGCACCACCATGTGCCAAGGCCCGGCCTCGAAGGAATAGTACGGCGCGCGCGTGCCGTTCACCCGCACCTGCAAATCCATGAACGGTTCATAGGGCGGCTTCGAGTCGTGGTTGCCATGCACCAGCACCGTGGTCATCTCCAGTGGGCTGACGCGCTTCTCGAAATTGTCCACCGATTGCGGTTCGAAGATGTTCACCAAGTCCCCCACGAACACAGCGAACGCAGGCTTCGGCTCCATTGTGTTTAGTTCAGCCACCGCCTCGCTCAGGGTCTGTGCTGCGTTTGCCGCCACGGGATTCTGCGAACCGTCCTTGCTCAACTGCGGGTCCGCCAACAGGGCAATGCGGAAGGAGTCTCCCAAGGCGGCAAGCTCTGGGTGGTGCGGCTGGGCTGCGGCCAGGGAGCAAAGCGCAATGGCAGACATGGAGAAGTACAAACGAAACATTGATAGATTCTCCAGATGCTCAGGCATACCGTAGAAAGTAGTATGCCGGATTTGGTTGACATCCGTCCTGAATAAGCGGAACATGTCTGCGGGCTTAGGGTTGTATACGTGTACCCACGCCTCCATGCGATGTTCGCTGGGGGGAAGGCTGGGGTACCGGGAGGCTGCGTCCTGCAGCGACAAGTGGGGTGTTCTGCATGTCCAAGTATTTGCGCGGCTTGAGTTTGCTTACGTTGCTGTGTGCCTCTGCCGGGGCATACGCCCAGGCGGTGGTAAACTTCGAGTCGCCCCATGTGCACCCGCTGGACCTCAGCCCAGACGGCACCTTGCTGGCGGCGTGCAACACGCTGGATAACCGCGTCGAATTCTTCGACGTGTCCGGCGCAGACCCGGCTTGGATAGGCTCGATACCCGTGGGCTATGACCCCGTCTCCGCGCGCTTCCGCAACAGCAACGAGCTGTGGGTGGTGAACCATATTTCCGACAGTGTGAGCGTGGTCAGCCTGGCCACATGGAATGTGACCGACACCATAGACACCCTCGATGAACCGAGCGACGTGGTGTTTGCAGGCAGCCCGGTGCAGGCCTTCGTGTCTTGCTCGCAGTCCGGCACCATCCAGGTATTCGACCCCGCCGATCTTTCCGTTCCGCCCACGGGCATCGTGGTGAATGCGGAAGACCCGCGCGCGCTGGCTGTCAGCCCCGATGGGCTTACGGTGTATGTCGCCATCTTTGAGTCGGGCAATAAGTCCACCCTGTTGATGGGCAGTGCCGACGAGGGCGCGGGCATCATCGACTTTCCGCCGAACGTGGTAGACGACAGCGGCACGCCGCACAACGGGCGCAACCCTTCCTTCAATGGAACGGGGGTATTCATTCCCGCGAAGAACCCGGCCAATGGCGTGGCACCTGAAGTCAGCCTGATTGTGAAGCAGGACGCGGGCGGCGCTTGGCGCGATGATACCGGTGGGGACTGGACCCGCTGGATTTCCGGCGACCGTGCCGGAAACTCGGGGCGCCCCACCGGCTGGACCCTGCTGGACCATGACATTGCGGTGATCGACACCGACACGCTGGCCGTCTCCTATGTGGACAGCCTGATGAACATCAACATGGCAATTGCCGTGAACCCGGCTACCGGCAACGTGGCCACGGTGGGCAGCGATGGCATCAACGAGAAGCGCTTCGAGCCGAACATCAACGGCATTTTCACGCGCGTGTTGCTGGGTGTGGCCAGTCCCACTTCGCTGTTGCCCCTTGCCATCGAAGACTTGAACGCGGGTCATCTGGATTATTCGACCGAGAATATCGCCGAGAGCGAGCGGGCAAAATCCATTGGCGACCCGCGCGCGTTGGCGTGGTCTGCGGACGGCGCGAAGGCCTATGTGGCGGGCATGGGCTCAAACAACCTGATTGTGGTTGACGCCGACGGCGACCGCGCCGGGCTGGACGACACCATCCCCGTGGGCGAAGGCCCCACCGGTTTGGCGCTGGATGAAGCCAACGGGCGGCTCTTTGTGTTGAACCGTTTCGCTGCCAGCATTTCCGTGGTGGACACGGCCACCGAAACGGCCAGCGCGCCAGTGCCGTTTTATGACCCTACCCCCACCGCAATTAAAGTGGGCCGCAAGCACCTGTTTAACACGCACCTGACCTCGGGCCTAGGGCAGGCGTCGTGCGCATCGTGCCACGTGGACGCGCGCATCGACCGCCTGGCATGGGATCTGGGCGACCCAAGCGGCACGCTGAAGAGCTTGAACGATTTGAACCTCGGCGCAAATGTGCCGCAGTTGAACACGGGCTTCGTCTCGTTCCACCCCATGAAGGGCCCGATGACCACGCAGACGTTGCAGGACATCATTGGCCATGAGCCGTTCCACTGGCGCGGCGACCGCTTGGGCCTTGAGGAATTCAATGGCGCGTTCCCTGGCCTGCTGGGCGCGGACAGCGGCCTGAGCCCAGCCGAGATGCAGGAGTTTGAAGATTACCTTGCCACCATCTATTTCCCGCCGAACCCCTACCGTAATTTGGACAACACACTGCCCACGAACATGGACCTTGCCGGGCACTACCGCACCGGGCGCTTTGGCAACGAGGGCCAGCAATTGCCGAATGGCAACGCGCAGCAGGGCATGTTGCTGTATCGCGACACCAATCGTCTGATCGACCAAGGGGCGCTGGCCTGCGTGACCTGCCACACACTGCCCACGGGCATGGGAACGAACAGCACGCTGAACGGCCTCTCCCTTCAAAACATTCCGGCGAACCCCACCACGGGTGCCAACCACTTGATGCTGGTGTCCATCGACGGCTCTACCAACATCACCATGAAGGTGCCGCACCTGCGCAACCTGTATGACAAGATTGGCCTGGACTTTACCAACACCGAGAGCCGTGCCGGGTTTGGCTATACGCCCGACGGCAGCGTGGACTCCATCGAGCGTTTCGTTTCCGAAGCGGCGTTCAATGTCGAGAGCGATCAGGAAGTGGCCAACCTGACGGCCTTCATGCTGGCCTTCTCTGGGTCTGACCTGCCCGCAGGCACGACGATCTTCCAGCCGCCTGGCACAAACAGCAAAGACGCGCACGCGGCAGTGGGCAAGCAGGCCACCCTGAGCAGCCAGGCAGACAGCACCACCTACTTCAACCAGTTGATTGGTGTGGACGCTGGATCCACCCGCATCGAGGCGATTGCGCACGTGCGCGAGAATGGCGTGATTCGCGGTTACCGCAGGCAGGCCAACGGCACCTGGCAGTCCGATGCGCAGGCCCAGGTCATTTCTGCGGCGCAGCTTATCGCCAAGGCGCAGGGCGCCACTTCCGCAGTCACGCTCACCATCGTGCCGCAGGGCGCGGGAATGCGTTTGGCGTTGGACCGCGATGGCGACGGGTTCTTCAACTTCAACGAGCACCAGAACTGCACCGACCCGAACGACCCCGCCAGCTTTGGCGTGGGCGATTGCGAGGGTGAAGGCGGCATTGAGGGGCTGTTGGAAGGCGAAGGTGTGCTTGAGGGCGAGGGCGTGCTGGAAGGCGAAGGCACGACGGAAGGTTTGATCGAAGGCGAGGGCGTGAATGAGGACGACATAGATTTCTGCGCGATTCAGGATGAGATTGCAGACCTGGTGACCGACCCGGTAACGGGCCCGCTGTTGCGCAACCTATTGGGCAACGATGTGCTGGTGCTGGCGCAGTTGGCCTGCGACACGGCAGACATAAACGGCCCCGCGCCGACCAACCCCGGTTCCAGCTTGGCCAGCCAGATCCCCGATCCCAATGGCATGTTAGACGGGACATATGAGCTGGCGCTGTTGGCTGAACTGATCAACCACCCTGGTCGGCATACCTGCTTGGCTTCGTTGGGCGGCGTGGATTCCTTGCTTGTGGGTCCAGCCTTTGAGGCGAACACGGTAACTGCTTTGGGGCAGCTGTATGGTGCAGCCCCGAGCGACCTTGAAGCCCTGTTCCGCCTGTTGATTGGCAACGACCTGGATGGCGAAGTGGAGGGAGAGGCCGCGCAGAATGAAGTCATCAGCCGCTTGGCCGCGCTGGTTCCAAACATCGGCGTGTTGCTGGCGGGTTATGCCACTCTGGGCGATGAAGATTCCGTAGCCCTGGCAACCCTGGTGTTGACCTTTATCGATGGCGCAGTTGACGGCATCAGCCTTGGGCTAGGCATCGACCCCAACGCGTACACCACGCTGGATGGAATCCTAAGCGTGAGCGGAGACGCGGACGGCGATGGCCTGACACAGGGACAGGAACTTCAGTTGTTCGGCGCACCGCCCACTTCCGCGCTCTATATCAGCGCAGCGCTCACCCCGGCGGGTGAAGGCGAATATGAAGGCACCTGTGGCGGCGAGGGTGCGTTAGAAGGTGAGGGAGAAGGTGAGGGGATTGTTGAAGGCGTGCTGGAAGGCGAAGGTGAAGGAATTGTGGAAGGCACACCCGAAGGCATTGAAGAAGGCATCATCGAGGGTACCCCGGAAGGCGTAATCGAGGGCGTGATTGAAGGTACCTCGGAAGGTATCGTCGAAGGCGTGATCGAGGGTATCGAGGAAGGCATCGTCGAGGGCACGCAGGAAGGTGTTATCGAGGGCGTGGAAGAAGGCATTGTTGAAGGCAACCCCGAAGGTATCGTCGAGGGTGTGGTGGAAGGTGTCGTCGAGGGTATCGAGGAAGGCATTGTCGAAGGTACCCCGGAAGGCCTCGTCGAGGGCGTAGAAGAAGGCGTAGTTGAAGGCACGCCGGAAGGTATCGTCGAGGGCATTAGCGAAGGTAGCATCGAAGGAACACCGGAAGGTATTACCGAGGGAGTCGAAGAAGGCGTGGTCGAGGGTGTCGTCGAAGGCGTGACCGAGGGCGAAGGCCAGGTTGTTCCGCCAGTCCACAGCGCCGACGGCGACGAGAACATGTCCATCAACCTCAGCGAATTGCTGCGCGTTATCCAGCTCTTCAGCTTGGGTAACTACGCTTGCTCCAGCACCTCGGAAGATGGCTACACCATCGTCGGCGACGACCGCACTTCCTGCACCTACCATTCGAGCGACTACGACGATGACTGGCGCATCATCCTGCGCGAACTGTTGCGCCTGATTCAGCTCTACAACGGCGGCGGCTACACCGCCTGCCCCGAGGGCGAAGACGGCTTCTGCCTGGTGATTACCAAGTAGTCTCAACGACGAATAGAAGAACGACCAAGGCCCGGCTTGAGAAAGCCGGGCCTTGGTTCGCTTTTGGTTACGCGGACAGGTACGGACAAACACGTTCACCGGCAAGATGGTGTGATCGCGTTATCCCAGCCCCAACTGAAACATCGACCACTGGAAGCCGTAGATGATCCAGTCCCTTGCCCAGTAGGCGTAGGTAAAGAAGTTGTAGCGGAAAGTGGGGGAGAGGTAGCAGGCGGTCGCGGTGATTATCGCGACGAGGACGAGGACGCGAATCTTTCCATGGGAAAGCAGGCCGCCCATGCTGCCAAGCAGTTTGCGTGCTCCCCGTGCGCTGCTGCGCAGGGCGTAAGTCAGGTCGCTCTCCATGCGCATACCGTAGCTGCGGCTGGCGAGGCCGCCCTCGGCAAGGTGAACCACGAACTCGGTGCGACCAATGCGGACCACGTCTTTCGCGCGTGCCACGCGGCTGCGAATGCGGCCTGCCCGCTTGCCATTCACCCACACCTGCGCCCCCGCAAGGCTGCGGATGCAGTAGCCCTTGGACACGACGGAGGCTCGGGCGTGGTAGAGCTTCACGTCCTCGTCTAGCCGGGAATGTACAGCGCAGCCGGGGTCGGCCCCCAGTTCAAAGGGGGACCGGGTGAGGGGGAACTCGGTGCCGTCCTCGGGGCCGTTGATGATCTCGAAGCGGTCTGCGTTGGGTGTTGCGTACATCATGCCACTCCGCTGGTCTTGGCGCTGTGCTCGCCCTTGCACACCACCAGCTCGCCGTCTTCCATCTTCACGTCCACGACGTCGCCGTCCTGGATGCCGTCGTTCAGCAGCAACTCGCTGATGGGGCCGGTGAGGTATTTGTCCACCACGCGACGCAGCTCCCGAGCGCCGGTGCCGCGCTTATAGCCCTTTTCCCCAAGGAATTCGTAGGCCTGCTGGTACATGTGAATCTTGATACTGCGATCTTGTAGGCGGTGCCGCAGGCTGTTTATCTCGATGCGCAGGATGCTGCGCACGTCTTCCTGTAACAGGGGATAGAAGGGAACAATCTCGTCGATTCGGTTAATCAGCTCTGGACGGAAGTGCTTGCGCAGTTCATCCACCAGCATGTTGCTATCTACCCCTCCCTCCGAATGGCTGATGAGGTCTGCGCCGATGTTCGACGTAAGCAGGATGATCGTGTTCCGAAAGCTGATCATCCTGCCCCGATTATCTTTCAGGCGGCCCTCGTCAAAGATGGGCAGGAAGATGTCGAAGATGCGCGGGTGTGCCTTCTCAATTTCATCGAACAGCAAAATGCAGAAGGGGTTGTTGCGCACGGCGCCGCTCAGACGGCCTTCCTCGTCGCTGCCCACATAACCGGGCGGCGCGCCCAACAAGCGCGACACGCTGTGCTCCTCAATGTACTCTGACATGTCGAATACAATCAGGTGATCTTTCGAGCCGAAGAGTTCACGCGAAAGGGTCTTCGCCAGTTGCGTCTTGCCCACGCCGCTCGGCCCGAGAAACAACATCACCGAATCAGGCCGGTTGGGGTCGGCCAGGCCCGCGCGTGATTTCTTTACTGCCGACACAACGCGTTCCACCGCCTCATCTTGTCCAATAACGCGCTTCTTCACGCGCTTGTCCAAGTCGCGTATATTGCGCCGTTCCTCCGCGCTCATTTCCTCAAGCGGGATGGAAGTGATCTGGCTGACCACCTTCAGTACGCCATGCCGCGTAACGCGGGTGGGGTCTGGGTTAGGGTCGCTGCCGAAGGTGTTGCTGCTGAATCCCGCCCGCATGTTCAAGCGCTGGCGCGAACAGGCCTGGTCGAGCACATCAATCGCCTTGTCTGGGAAATTAAGGTTGGGCATGTAGCGCTCTGTGGCGCTCACCGCCGTCTCAATGGCCCCCGTGCTGATGCGCACACCGTGGTGTTTCTCCAGCCCCGGCTTCACGCGTTGTAACACTTGCAGCGTGGCCTCGGCGGAAAGCTCCTCCAGCCGCACCATCTGGAAACGCCGCTCTATGGCCGGGTCTTTCTCCACGAACTTTCGGTATTCCGCCAGCGTGGTTGCGCCGATCACGCGAATCTCCCCCCGCGCCAACACCGGCTTCAGCAGGTTGGCCATGTCCATCGCGTCACCATCCGTCGCCCCCGCCCCCATGATGAGGTGCACCTCGTCGATGAACAGCACCGCGTTTGGGTCGCGCTTCAGCCCCTCGATCAGGTTGAGCACCTTTTCCTCAAAGGCGCCGCGATAGGCGGTGCCCGTCATCAGCGCGCTGATGCTCAACTCATATACCTTGAAGGGCGGCACCGCGTCACCGAACTTATTCTCTGCCAGCTTCAACGCCAGCCCCTCCACCAGTTGCGTCTTGCCCACGCCCGCTTCGCCCACAAGCATCGCGTTGTTCTTATTCTTCCGCGTCAGGATTTGCAGGATGCTGACGATCTCCTGCTCACGCCCGATCACCGGTTGCAGCTTGCCTTCACGCGCCGCCGCCATCAGGTCGCGGGTAAGCTGCGGCTGCGCCTGCTTGGGCTGATCCCCACGCTGCACCGGCACGCCCTCATCGAAAGGCAGGTAGGTGCCCAGCGCTTCGGCCCCCGGCAGGTCGCGCTGCTCCTCCACAAAGGCAGGCTTGGCTGCGGGCCTTGGCGTGCCGTTGGGGCCTGCCTGTTGCAACGCCTGCCCGGGCGCAATGCAGTTCTTCAGCGCCTCGCAAAAAGCCTTGCGGTCCATGTTCAGCGAATCCATCGCGCGGCTTGGGCCCGAGTGTTCCTGCATGAGGATGGCCAACAGCAAGTGCCCCGCTCCAGCTGCGCCGTGCCCCATGCGCTGGGCAATCTTGGCGGCGGCAGAGGTGACGGCAATCGCGCGCGGCGTGTGGAATACCTCGCCCCCCGGCGAATTGATGCCCCCGCGCCACGCTGTGCGCAGCATTTCCCGGTGCATGGTGAACAGCGTGTTCAGGTGGTGCTCGCGCAGCTTGGCGGGTAGACGGTCGGGGTCTTCCAGTATCGCGGCGAACAGGTGCTCGACGCCCACATAGAACTGACCCTGCTGGACGCTCATCTCGGCAGCCTTGTCCGAAAGCTCCGCCAGTTCCGCCGATACATTAAGTTTCACTGCGGTCCCTCTCCCGTTCGCCCTACCGTGCTATTTCCCCTGCCGCATTATTAGGTAGCCTCCCGCGCCGTTGCAACCGGGGCGGGGGTTAGTCCGCGTCCCTCACCAAGCGTAGACCTATGAATTCGAGCTGGTCCTCGGGGCCGTTCCAGAGGCGGAAGGCGCTGCGGCAGAAGGCGTCGGTTCGAGAGTAGCTGCCGCCACGGCGGACTTTGTAGTCGCCGGTGGCGGGGCCGGGGGGATCGGTGGCGGGGCTTTCGGCGTAATAAGTCTGGCCGTACCAGTCGGAGCACCATTCAAAGACGTTGCCGTGGATGTCGTATAGCCCCCATGGATTGGGCAGGCGTTGGGCTACGGGCTTGGTGGTGAAGAGGGTGTTGTCGAAGAACCAGCCGTAGTCAGGTAGTTGGGCGGGGTCGTCGCCGTAGGAGAACTCGGTGCTGGTGCCCGCGCGGCAGGCGCGTTCCCATTCGGCCTCGGTGGGCAGGCGGAAGGTGCCCTGGCCGAGTGTGCTCAGGTATTGGGTGAAGTCTAAGGCTTGCTGCCAAGACACCCGCTCGACGGGGCGGTCGTCCCCCACGGTAAGGCTGGGGTTCTCGGTGCGGTAGCGCAGCCAGAATTTCTGCGTCACCTCGGTACTGGCCATCCAGAATCCCTGCGAGAGGGTAACCGTGTGGGCGGGCTGCTCGCTGCGGAAGTAGAAGGCGCGGTCGCCGTAGAGGTCTTCGAGTTCCTCGGCGGTGCGGTCTGTGCCCATGCTGAAGGAGCCGCTGGGAATCCAGACGAAAGCTTCGTCCAGAAAGGTGCGGGCTTCGCCGGGCAGTGGTTCTTCGGCTACACCCTCGGTGCTTCCTTCTCCCTCGCCGCTTCCCTCGATAGAACCTTCCCCGTCGACTGCGCCTTCGCCCTCGGGCAGCCCCTCGCCTTCTCCCTCGACTGGGTCCACGGTGGGGCGCACTTCAATGTAGTCCGTACGCGTGAGGGTGTTGCTGCCACCACTGGTGGTCACGGTGAGAGTCACGGTATACAGCCCCGGCATGGCGTAAGGGTGTCGGGGTTCTTCGTCTGTGCTCGTTGCTCCATCGCCAAAACCCCACACGCGCGATACGAGCGTCTCCCCCTTCAAGTCCGAAGTGTCGGTAAAGCGCACGTTCAGAGGGGCTGGGCCCGAAAGCGGCTGCGCCCCAAAAAACACCTCCGGCGGTTTTGCAGTGACCTGCGGCGGGCAGCCGGAAAGGCAGGCCGCCACAAGCAGCAAAGCCACGAGGGCACGGTATGGGGCGCGGTGGAGCATGGGATTACTTTAGCAGATTTTCGATCGGAACGAATGAGAGGGGTGACAAAAAGAAAACCGGCTGCGCCCATGGGGTGCAGCCGGTTTGTGAGTATTGGTTTAGCGGACGGCAGCCACTTCGGTCACGTCCGTTACCGGCGTAGTGGGCAGTTCTTCGGCAGGGTTGTTCCAGCTTCCGCGATACAACTCCCAGCGAGGACCGGTGAAGTACCAGTTCTCATCCACAAGGTTGATATCGAAGATGCCCAGTTCGTAACCGATCTCGCCATCAAGCCCAGCCGCCAGTATCAGCGTCTGCGGCGAGGGGTGCAGCCAAGCGTCTGCCGCAAGGTAGGGAATGGCGGCTGCGGTGAGGTCAGAGACCTGATACAGGTTCAGCCCGCCCTCGACCTTGAGGTACACCTCGACCCCCAGCCCCGCGTTGATCTGCCACACCGGCTCGTGCCCGTTGGTCGCCACTTCGCCCACCTCGGTGAGGTCGGTCCAGCCGGAGCCTTGCTGGTAGCTTGCACCAAACACGCAGCGCTGGCTGGTGTCGAATCCGGTTTCAATGAAGGATGCGCCATTCACGTTGGCGATGATGCCCAGCGGGAAGGCCAAGCGCGCCGTGCCCACCACGGGGATGGGGCCAATGGCGAAGGTGAAGGGCTGGGATACTTCCCAGAGAATCCACTCGTCGCTGAACACCACCGGACCAGTAGTCTCGACGCGGATGTCGAACTCAATGCGCAGGTCGCCGCCGGTGTAGCTGGTCAGGTTTTCAAGGCGGTGGTCTTTCCAGCCCGCTTCCAGCTTCATCTTCGGGGCGAAGTCGATTATGCCGTTGGTGATGGTCACCTTCAGGCCGTTTTCGTGGAAGATTTCCGTGCCGCCGAAATCTATGGCCGTGCCGCCCTTGTTCGCCAGGCGGGCACCCGCGCGCTGGTAATCCTGCGTGGTCCACTGAACCTCGCCATCCAGCACACCCAGTTCGACTGCTTCGCTCAATGCCACCTGTTCGGTGTCCGCCTGAACTTGCCCACCGCTGTTGCTCACCGAAACCACGCGGCGCAGGTAGCCGCCCGCATCCGATCCCACAAGGATGTCGCCCACTTCAAAAGGCTGGCTGCCACCGCCGTTCACGTCCAGCGTCAGCGTGTCCTCAGTGATTGAGGTCACCTGAACTTCGCTGTGGTCATCGACCACCACCACGTCTTCCGAAGGGCAGCCCATGAGGCCCAGCGTGCTGGTTGTCGCAAAGGCAAGGCACAGGCGCAGATAAAGTCGATTGGTCATACCGGCGGTTTCCCTCTTCCCTTGGGGTTGCCCACCCCAGTTTCTCCCACTGGTTCCCGATGCTACACCAGCGCACCCAAGGTTGCAAGTGAATTTAGAGGTTTGGTCGGTTTTCAGATGGGGCGGCGTGCGAACAAGATATACCGCAAAATGCACGAGAAGGAAAGCGGTTTATAATTTTCCGCGCTGTTCTTCAATGACGGCATCGAGTATCTCGTCCAGCGATACCTTGGCTTCATAGCCAATGGCGGCGTGGACTTTCTTCAGGCAGGGTTCTCGGTGGCGCATGTCTTCGTAGCCGTCGCCGTAAGCTTGTTCGTAGGGAACGAACACCAACTCCGAGGTGCTGCCACTCCGCTGGATAATCCGACGGGCTAGGTCGGCCATGCTGGTCTTGTTCGTGCTGCCGATATTGTAGACCTCGCCATTCAGGTCTTCGCGTTCCATCATGGTAACCAGTGCGGGCACCACGTCAGTTACAGAGGTGAAGCAGCGGGTTTGTTCGCCGTCTCCAAACACGGTGACGGGCTGGTTACGCAGGGCTTGCCGCACAAAGTTGGGAATCACCATGCCGTAGCGCCCTGTCTGTCGCTGGCCCACGGTATTAAACAGGCGGGCGATGATGACGGGCTGGCGCTTCTCGCGCCAATAGGCAAGGGCCAGGAACTCGTCGATGGCTTTCGATGCGGCGTATCCCCAGCGGTGGCGGTGGGTGGGGCCGATGACGCGGTCGTCGTCTTCTGCAAACTGTTCGCGTATGCCCTTGCCGTAGACTTCGCTGGTCGAGGTGATGAGCATTCGGCGGCGATAGCGGCAGGCCTCGGCCAATACCACCTCGGTGCCGCGTATGTTGTTGATGATGGTCTCGACCGGCTTGTCCACCACCAATTGCACGCCCACGGTGGCGGCAAGGTGGTAGACCACGTCGCATTCGCGGACGAGGTCGTGCACGATCTTCTCGTTGAGGCAGGTGTCCACCACGCAGGTGACCTTGGACTTCAGGTGCTCGATGTTTTCAAAGCGCCCAGTGCTAAGGTCGTCGAGCACGGTGACGGCGTGGCCCTGCGCCACCAGCTTGTCGCACAGGTGTGAACCGATAAACCCGGCGCCGCCGGTGACTAGAACGCGCATGACTCCCTCCGTGAATCCCCTGCCTTGGGAGCAAAGAGTATAGGGCCGTGGGGGTAGAATTATCTACGGGTGTCGATGCGGTACTTCTCGACCACCTTACCGCCGATGAGGTGTTCCTGAATGATGCGCTCGAGCACGGCTTCGGTGCAGGAGTGGTACCACACGCCATCGGGGTAGACCACGGCGATGGGGCCCTTCTCGCAAAGTTGCAGGCAGTTGGCCTTGGTGCGGAACACCCCCCCGTCACCGGTGAGCTTAAGTTCCTTCAGGCGCTTCTTCAGGAAATCCCAAGCATCGTTGCTGTCTTTGCGGTCGCAGCATTTGGGCTTGGTCTGGTCGCAGCAGAGGAAGATGTGCCGCTCGATCTTGTCCACGCCCAAGTCCTTGGCGCGCTTGCGCAAATCATCCTTCATGGCGGGACACCTCCGCCTGCTAATCTAGCGGATGCTTGGAGGCATGGGCAAGGGGTATTTCAGAAAAGCAGCATCTGGTCTTGGCCGGGGCGACGGAAGTGCTCCACCGAGAGGGGAGTGTGTTCCTGGTTCAGACCGTATTTCTTGCAGGCAATGCGGAAGAGGTTGGCTTGCTGCTCGGCGAATTCTCCTTCGCCCTTCATGCGGGTGGCGTAGTCCGCCTTGTAGAGCTTACCGCCGCGCAGCGAGCGCAGCCGGTTGAGCACCTTCTCTTTGCGGTCGGGGTAATGCTCATCCAGCCAGGACTCGAAGAGCGGGGCGACCGCGTAGGGCAGGCGCAGCATGATGTAGTTTGCGCGGCGCGCGCCTGCCTCGGCCACGGCTTCGAGAATCGCGGGGGTCTCATGGTCGGTCAGGCCGGGTATCACGGGGGCCACCATCACCCCCACGGGAATACCCGCCGCGCTCAACTGGCGGATCGCGTCGAGCCTCTGTGTGGGCGCAGAAGTGCGCGGCTCGAGTATCCGGTTCAGCTTCAGGTCCAGCGTCGTCACGGTTACGAATACTGCCACGCAGCCGAAGGAGGCCATCTCTGCCAACAGGTCAATGTCCCGCGTCACCAGCCGGTTCTTGGTGATGATGCCCACCGGCTGGCGAAAGTCGAGCAGCACCTCGATGCATTGCCGGGTGATGCGCAATTCCCGCTCGATGGGCTGGTACACGTCGGTAATGCCGGAAAGGCTGATGGGCTCAGGCCGCCAGTTCTTGGCGGATAGCTCACGGCGCAGCAGCATCGGCGCGTCACGCTTCACGAATATCTTCGTCTCGAAATCCAGCCCTGCGGAATAGCCCATGTACTCGTGGCCGGGGCGGGCGTAGCAATAGATGCAGCCATGCTCGCAGCCGCGATAAGGGTTCAGGTTATACGCCGCCCCCACGTCGGGGCTGTCGTTGTGGGTGAGGATGGTCTTGGCCGAGTCTTCAAGGATAACTGTCTCGGGCCGACGCTTGGGTTCGTCGTCGCTATCGGGATCGTAATCGATGGTGTCATCCACCACATGCGATACGCCCCCCGGAAACCGGTTGGCCGGGTTCCAATGTGCTCCCCGCCCGCGTATCGCTTCCTGTCCCAACATGTTGCCTGCTCCCAAGGGTGAAGCAGAGGATAAATTATACTGAATATAAATTCAAGTATTATTTTGTAAGTGGTTGAAATTAAAGGGTAATGTAAAATTGAATATGTCAAATTCAATTTTGCATTAATAAAACCCCCGTCGGCTTGGCAGGGCGCGACGTTACTTGAGCAGTGGCATGAGGCTTTTGAATTCGGGAGTGCCAGCGGCGCGGAGGAGTTCAAACAGCGCCATCTGGGTGGTGACCAGTTGCGCGCCGTTCTGCTCCATCCGACGTAGCCCGGCCTTGTGCTGGACCTTGTCTTGCGCGGTAACGGCATCCGTGGGAACGAATACCTTGAGGCCACGGTCGATGGCATCGAGCGCGGTCTGCATCACGCAGACGCGGGTTTCC
Organism: Candidatus Hydrogenedentales bacterium; assembly: GCA_044359155.1. Taxonomy (GTDB): domain Bacteria; phylum Hydrogenedentota; class Hydrogenedentia; order Hydrogenedentales; family JAEUWI01; genus WGMK01. The sequence continues at coordinate 15,325 of JBIKMR010000054.1, forward strand.
ATGCCGGTGATGATGAGATGGCTGCGCCCCGTGGCCTTAAGCGCCGCGCTGAATTCCGGCAAGCCGAAGCAGGAGAAGCAGACCTTGCCCATGCGGGGCGTGTCTCCCAGTACATCGCAAAGTATCTGTGTGGTAGCACCGAGTTTTTCCGGGTATTGCTCTGTAACCAATACGGGGATGTGCAGGACATGGGCCGCCTCGATCAGCTTGGCGATGTTGGCGACCATCCCGTCCCACGCTTCTTGTTTCTTGGGGGCAAGCTTGTCTTGCACGTCCACCACGAGCAACGCGGCCAGACCTTTTTCCAGCATGGATCAGTTACCTGCGTCGGAGTCGGCGGGCTTCAGCCGCAGGCGAATGCGGTCGCTGGTGAGCTCGGCGTCCAGCTTGGGGAAGCTTGCGGGCAACAGCTCGCGCAACACGCTGGTGAGTGGCGTGTCCTTGGGAATGGTGACGGACCACTCGCGCTCAATGTCGGGAATCTGGCGCACTTCCGGCATGATCTCGATGGCGGCGTCTGCCTTCTCAGCGAACTCGTTGATCACCTCGATTACGTCGCGCCCCTCGATAACGAGGTCTTCCTCGGACACGGGCTTGCCCAGTTTCTGTGCCAGCTCGATGGAGATTTCCCCTTTGCCGCCGCCGGGGGCAGCCATGGGGGCAGCGCCAACGGCACCTTCCTTGATGTCGGAAGCCTGAAGGTTGTCATAGACAATCTCGACCACCTGCTTGCGCAGCAGCGAGATGGGCTCAACACCCGGGACGACCTGCACTTCAACTATGGTCGGGGTCTCGCGCACCACTTGCACGCCGACTAGTTCCTTGCCGTTCTTCAGCTTTACCACGTCGCCGGGGCGCACCTTGGCGGGCTCAGCCGGGGCGGCAGGCGGACGCGGCGCTTTGCCGTCATCAGTCGCTTCATCATCAGCAGACTTGCCGTCCTGCTCTTCGGCGGTCTCGTCCGCCGTATCGGGCGCGGGTTCGTCGTCCTGTGCGCGCGCGGTCCAGCCTGCAAGCACCAGAAGCCCGGCCAGAAAACTGGCCGACAGGAAACGCCATCCACCGCCATGCTGCTGCATACGCGCCATTGCTGAACCATCCTCTGCTTACAGCCGCACCCATTTGCAGCCGTCTGCGCCCTGCCCCATTCTAGGAGCGCACCCCCGGCTATTCAAGACTGCGCTTTAGGCTTTTGCTACAATCCCCAACTGGAGGGCACCCCATGGCATCCGTGCTTATAGCAACAGACGACGCGGCACTGGCACATATTCTCTGGTCCGAAATTGAGGGGATGGGATTTGAGGCGCTGTGGGAAGTGGCCGGGCATACCGCATTCGACACCGCAATCGCCCACCAGCCCAGCGTGGTACTGTTGGATGTGAACCTGCCCGTGCATACGGGGCTGGAACTGGCCGCGTTGCTACGCGCAGACCCCGACCTGCCGAGGGGCCTGCCGGTGTTTCTGCTTACCGACGATGCAGTCGAGCCGCACACCCTGGAGCGCAACGGCGTAACGGATGTTTTCCCCAAGACCCACGATGCGGCAATGTTGCGTGAGTTGGTGGTGGCTGCGGTGCATACGGTTTAAGAATGGGACGGATGGAAAAGACCCCTACCGTGCGATGCCACACTTGATCACTTCCGTGCTTCTGCCAAGCACCGCTGCGAGATCAACACTTGGCAACTTGGGGGTGGCGCTGATGATTTCCTTTGAGCCGTCAGGTAGCAGCAGGAACGTGTCTTCTGATTTCACGCCGGGTCCGGAGGGGTTCCAGGCGTAGGCGGTTCCGAAGGGAATGTCTTGCCCGAGCAACGCGCAGGCTTGCTTGCCCAGCGCTTCATCCAGGCAGGGGAAACTGTTTCCCGGTGTGCCCTTTGCCGTACGACCCGCATATCCGGTGGCCCCGCCTTGGTGGTGGTTGTGCCATTCGTTTGCGTCAAACCCGTGGCGCGCGTAGGCCGCCTGTATTGCGGCGAACACCTCCCCCAAACTGCGGCCCGGTTGGGTGGCTTCCTGCGTTTCGGCGTCCACCGCGCAGATGCGGTCAAAGCGCGCGGCGATTCCCTCGGGCAGTTCGTCCACCTGCTTGAAGCGCGTGAGTGATACCACCAGCCCTTCGCGCAGGAAACAACCCACCACCATCACATAGCGCTGCACTTGGCGCGATGCGCCTTCTCCCAGCAATCCGGCCACCGTGGGCAGCGGATGGCGGTATTGGGCGATGCGCTCGTCTGCCGCCACCAGAAACACCGGCACATGGCAATGGCGCTTGTGGCCTGCCGCTGCCAGCGCCCCGGCAATGTCTGCCTCCGTGCTCCCGGCGGTGATGCCGTCCAGCGTTTCGGTCATAGCGTCCGACGCCAGCTTGCCAAGCGCGCGATAGCGGTCCATTTCTATCGGGGTAAGCAGCGCGCGCGCGTGCGACAGCGGCTCGTGAATATTTGCGCCCAGGCTGCCATCGTCTGAAGCCCACGCGCCGCTGAAGCTTTTCTTTACGCACTGGGCGGGCGTGCTGTCGGTCCAGAGATAATCGTGATACCCCGCCGCCATCTCGCCCAGTTCCTCGTCGTGGATGCGGGGGCGCTCGATGTTGTTGCCCACGAAGAAGGCGCGCCCGTCCCGCGTTACCGCCAGGGCATTCGCGCCGGGGTCGGCGTAGGTCCAGATATAGCTGCGCTTGCCGCCCGTGGCTGCGGCGAAATTGTCCACCCGGTTGAGCAGCACGCCGTCGAGGTTCTGGTTGGCCAGCACCGCCTGCACCAGCGCAATGCGCACGCGGAAGAGTTCTTGTGGGGTCATCGTGGGTCTCCTTAAGGGGGGCAGGATGCAAGGGCAGGCGGGGGGGATTCAAGCGGGGCCGGGCCTGCAAGGTTGGTGGTGATTGCGGGGGTTGGGTGGTATTCCTATAATGAGGCCTGCCGCCTGCACCATTAGCCGGAATCCGAATGGAAATCTCCAACCCCTTTTACATGATGCCGAACCAGAACAGCCCGATCTACATTGGGCTGGCGCTGGCGTCGTTTCTTGTGTTTGCGGGCACCATCGGCCTGGAGCTGTATCGGCGTGGCGCGCGCGCGCGCCAGCAACTTGCAGAAGAATGGATCGAGGCGGGCCAGTTGATGGTGGAAAAGGACCTGGCCGCCGATCAGCGGCAGGCGGTGGAGAAGTTGTTGCGCCGCCGCACGCCCAAGTCTCCCTACCGCACGCTAACGCGTCGGGCTGCCTTCGACGAATGCGTGGCTGCCGAGATTGAAGGCCAGCGGCGTAAGCTGGACTTTGCGCAGATGGAAGAACTGGGTGCCTTCTGGCGCAGCATTCGGGCTGCGCTGGGGCTCGAGTTCGTTCCCCTTGGCCAGACGATAGCCAGCACGCGCGACCTGTACCTGGACCAGCGTATGTGGGTGGCACCCGCGTCGGGCGCGGAGCCCGGCAAGTGGCATAGTGCCACGGTGACGGCGGTGAACGAAGCGCACTTCCTGATTGTGGTGGAAGACGCGCCGCAGAACCGCGTGCGCGATGGGGCCACGGTGCATTGCCGACTCTGGCGCGACGACGACGGGCGCTATGCTTTTGACGCGGTGCTGGCGCGGGCGGAGAACCGGCCCGCCGGGTGGGTGATGCAGCACACGGAGCGCTTGCAGCGCACGCAGTCGCGCGCGCATTACCGCGTGACGCATGAGCAGGCGGCGGACATTGCGCTGGTCGAGGCCCCGCGCGATGGCAACTACGAGGGGATGCACCAGCGCGAGAAGGTGGCGAAGGTGAATGGCCGCGTGGTAAGCCTGAGCGGCGGCGGCTTTGCTGTCACTGTGTCGCAGCCGCTGCCCGCACAAGTGCTCCTGCGCCTGCGCATCGAGATGGACGCCGCCGCAGGCGACGTGGTGGTGGTGGGAAAAATCGTGGGCAGCCAGGCGCTGTATGCCGGGCGCTACCTGGTGCGCTGTTCGTTTGTGGAAATATCCGACGAGGAACGCGACGTGGTTACGCAATACGTCTTCCGCCGTCAAACCCACCTGACCAGCCGCGAGGGCTTGGGATGAGTGCGCGCCCCATGCCGATAGTTGTCGAGGCGTTTCGTGCGGTGGCGCGGCAACCGCTGGTTGCCTTGGGCTTTCTCGCCGGGGCCGTGCTGCTGGGGGTGCCGGTGTATTTTGGCGACCAGTGGCTGGGCATTGACCCCAAGGCGGAAGTGCTGCCGCTGTGGTACGGCGCGTATTCTTCCGCGCAAGACCTGTTGCTGGTGCTGGGATCAACGGCATTGCAGACGTGGTGCTTCACCCTGGTTGGGCGCGACATGGATCGCCCCTTGTGGAAGTGCGAATCCTTGCGCGATGGGTTCCAGCGTTTCTTCATCATCTGGCTGCTCATCAACCTGATCAGCGTAGCCTTGTCCCACGCGCAGGTGACGGCGGCAAAGGCGGAGGTGGTGGACCTCGTCGCCTTGTTCGAGACCATCATCCTGATCGGCATGGTGGTGCTGCCGATAATCGGCGCGTGCCTCATGTACTTGGGTGGGCTGGCGTGGGACCGCATGGGCGATGCGCTGGCCCCCGTGGTGCGCTATCCGTCGCTCACCTTACAGGCCGTGCTGTTTCATGTGCTGGCGTATCTGCTGCGCGGGGTGATCATCTTCAGCCCCATCATCCCCGAGGCGCACGCATCCCTCGCGCTCTGCCTGCTCATGGCACCCTTTGCCCTGCTCGACCTGCTGGGATTTGCCGCCATGTGGCGC
>JBIKMR010000270.1:0-5883 GCA_044359155.1 Candidatus Hydrogenedentales bacterium
CCCTCTTTCTCCGGCATCACCATGTCCATGACCGCGAGATCAAAATGTCGCAGCTCGACGGTCTTCATCGCCTCGACCCCGTTCGAGGCCGTGGCAACCGAAAAGCCCGCCGACGCAAAGGTCAGCTCGAGCATCCGGCGCACTGAGGGGTCGTCATCCACTATCAGTACCTGTTTCATGTGGCAACAACCTCCGGCGCTTGCGCCGTTGCATCGGAAATAACTTGCAGCAGTAGACCCGGCGGAACCGGCTTCTTTACGAATGCGACCAAACCAAGCGCCTGCACTTCAGGGCTGCGTTCCGCCTCTACGTACCCCGTGCACATGATAATCGGCATGTCGGGGTATGCCTGCTTCAAGGACTGAGACAGGGCAATCCCGCCCATGCCGGGCATCACCAGGTCTACCACGGCCACGTCGGGTGGGGATGCCATGGCGGTGATGGCGGCCAACGCCTCCTCACCGCTGCGGTAACACAAGGGCGTATGACCGGCGTCTTCCAGCATGATGCGCAGGAACAGACGTATCTGGGATTCATCATCAATGACCGCCACCCGGCGGGAAGGCCAGGCGTGTTCCTCCACCTGCACTGGCTGGGGTTGCGTACCCTCAGGCAACATTTCCGAACCCGCCGCATGCAACAACAGCTGCACCCGGGTTCCCTGTCCCGGCGCAGACAAGATGCTCACCGCGCCCCCATGAGCCTCGACGATGCTGTGTACTATCGCCAAGCCAAGTCCCGTGCCCTCACCCACCGGCTTGGTGGTGAAGAACGGCTCGAATATCCGCCCGGCAATGTTCGTGTCCATTCCCGAGCCGCTATCAGAAACCGACAGTTCGGCGTAATTGCCCGGCTCAATGCCGCCAAGCGCAACGGCCTCTTCGGCGCCGACCATGCGAGGCCGCGCCGCAATCACCAATTCCCCGCCGGTGTCGCGCATGGCATAGCGCGCATTGGCGCACAGGTTCATCAACACCTGCTGCACCTGCGCGGGGTCTCCCTCCACGGAGGGAACATCCGGGTGCAGGTCCAACTGCAAGGTAATCCCGTCGGGAAAGGTGGTGCGAATCAGCGCAGCCGCCTTGTCCACTTCCGACAGCAGGTTCACCGCCACGCGCCTTGGCGCATCCTGTCGGCTGAAGGCCAAGATGCGATCGACCAGTTCCGTCGCGCGCGCCACCGTGGTGCGCAGTTCCGTAAGGCAGGTGACCGCCGTGGGTAGCGCCGCCGCTTCTTTGGCGGCCAGCGCAGCAAAGCCATCCATGGCGTAGAGCAGGTTGTTGAAGTCGTGCGCCACGCCCCCGGCCAGCGCGCCAATGGCCTCCATCTTCTGACGCTGCCTCATGCGCGCGTCAAATGTGTGCTCCTTGGTCACGTCAATCGCCACCCCAATCGCCCCTTTCACCGTGCCATCCACATCGAACATGGGCGAATAGGTGGTATGGAAATACATGCTATTGAACTCGACCACCTCGGTGCAGGTGTCGCCCGCCAGCGCGCCCCGCACCATCCGGGGAATCTGCGGGTGGTCGGTGTACAGATCGAACACGGAGTTACCCACGTTGCGCCCGGCGCTGAAGCCCAGCCGCGTGAGCCCCATGCCGGTGTTCAGCGTAATGCGGCCCGTGGTGTCGAGCGCCCAGAGGAAAATGGGGGCCGTGGTGATCACCGCGTGCAGCAGGTTCTCGCTTTCGCGCAAGGCAAGCTCCGCCGACTTCTTCTCCGTGATGTCCTGTATCGTTCCAGAGATGCGCCACCCCAATGCGCGGGTGGGTTGGCCCAGCGTGCGCACCCAGCGGTGCGTGCCGTTCATGGCGACTATCGGAATCTCAAGATCCCACGGGGTGCCTTCTTCCTCAACCTTGCGCCGCAGTCGCACCACGCGCTTGAGGGTGTCGGGCGAGAAACACCGGATCAAGTCCGTGGACTTGTAGCTCTTCCCCCGCTCCATCTCAAAGATACGGTAGCATTCATCGGTGCCGGTGATGACCTCGGTGGCCGTGTCGATCTCCCAGCCGCCGCACTTGGTTATCTGCTCCATCTCGCTCAACAGCTTATAGCTGTGCTCTAGCTCCGCCCGGATGCGTTCTCCCTCGCCGAGCTGCTCGGCCAGCTGTTCGTTGCGCTCGGCCAGTTCCGCCGTACGCTCGCGCACGCGCAGCGTCAATTCCGCGCGCGCCCGGCGCGAACCCTCTTCTGCCATCTCGCGCTCTTCAACTTCAGACTCGAGCAGCTCGCGCTTGCGCAGCAGCATCTCGTGCCCCGTCTCCGCTTCGATGAGCGCCGTGTAGCTGGCGGCAAGGAGAGCTATCGATCCCAACGAAAACAAGGTGCCCTCGACGACCGACAGCACCCCCTTCCAGTCCAGTAGCAAGGCGGGCTGCGTCAACATGCCCATAAAATCCGCAAGCTGCGACACGAACAGAATCAAGACGGCGGTGGTAAACAGCAGGCGCGAATTGCTCGCGTATCGAATGTAGCGATGCAACACCAACATAGCCAGCGCTAGCGGGAGATACGTAAATAGCCCAAGCGCCTCGGCCATGATTGGCGCAATGATGTTCTGGTCCCAAAGCAGGCGGCTGCTCAGCTCGATCAGGAGACAGACCAGCAGCATCGCCCCCACGAATACATAATGCTGCGAACCCAGCGTGGGCCGATTGTCTTTGGGTAGAGGCGTTATCATGGGCAGCGGAGCCCGGTGATGCGGCGCGCGCGGGCGGCAAGGTGGCTAAGTGCATCATGCATTCGCGTCGAGACCCCGGTTTGCGGATACTGTACACAGCATAACACAGGAATCCTGAAGTGCGAAGCCTTGTCCCAACAATTGCGGCGAACGCCGCGTGAGCACCGCGCGGCGTTTTCTGCGCGGGGCTGCGCTTTCTGCATTCAGCACGGGCGTGGCCCTGATCTCCCTGCTGGCCGTGGCCAAGATGGCCACCAATGCCCTGCCCCCCGAGGCTGTGGCCGTGTTCGCTTTGGCCATGTTGATGGGCGATGGCCTGAACCTGCTGGGCAACCTAGGGCTTTTCGCTTCCGCCCCCAAGCTGATGGCAGAACGCCCCGCCGCACCCGACCGTGCCCGCCTGTTGGGAGACTTGCTGGGAGGGCAGGCACTGGCCAGTGGGCTTGTGGTTGCGGGCCTTGCCGTGGCGTGGCTTGTCGCGCCCTTGCTTGTTGACGACACCGCCACCCTGCGCACGGCCCTGCTCTGGGCTGCGCCGCTATCGGTGCTGGGGGCCTACCGCGACACCCTGCTCGCCGCCTTCGCCGGGTGCAACCGTTATGCCGCCCACGCCGCCGCCAGCGTGGTCTTCTCCGCCGGGCAGGCGCTGATGGTTTACGCGCTGGTATGGCAGGGCGAGGCCAGCGTGCAGCGGATGCTGCTGGCTATGGTGCTGGCGCAAGCCGCAGGCGTTGCCCTGTTGCTCGCACTCGCACGCGGCGGATTCCGCTACCCCTTCTCCATCGCCGCCTACCTTGCCGCCGCCCGCTTCAGCTTGCCACTCTTCGCAAACACCCTGCTCAACTTCCTCTTCCAACGTCTCGACACCCTCCTCGTCACCGCTCTGCTCGGGCTGCACGCCACCGCCCTCTACGAGATTGCCAAGCGATTCCCGCAAGTTCTCTCCCGCGTGCTCAACGCCCTGCTGCTGCCGTGGCTACCCACCGTAACGGGGCTGCTGGCCGAGGGTCGCCAGGCAGATGCAGCCCGCGCCCTGCGTAAAGTTGTGCTTGCCGTAACTGCGCTGGGCTACGCCGCCATTATTCCGGCATCCCTCCTCAGCGAGAAGCTGATATTCCTGCTGGCATCGCCCGACTACATCGATGCTGCCCCCCTGCTTGGGCTGCTCATGCTCGGCATACACTTCGCCGTGCAGGCGGGCGTGTTCGGGCAGACCCTTATCGCGCTCGGGCGGCCCGTCGCCGTTACCGTGGGCAACGTGGCGCAGGCCACGTGCAGCCTGGGTGGTGCGTGGCTGCTGCTGCCGCACTTGGGGCTCACGGGCATGGGCTGCGCATGGTGCCTGGGCGCAGGCATAAGCCTATTGCTGCAAGGCAGCGCGGTGTGGCGCGCCGGCCTGCGCGGCTGGGCCCTGCCCTGCTTCGCACTGAACGCCCTGTTTATCTGCGCCTTGCTACCGCTGCTTTAGCCCCTTGCGTTGCATCCCCGCATACGCGGATATATGATGACGCTGCCGCCATCGGAGCAGGCGGCACACGCGGAGAGGAACCTGCATGAAGATTCATGATCTGTTCGATCTTGTGGCCAAGGAAAAGGCGTCGGACTTGTTGATCAGTTCGGGCGCGCCGCCCATCCTCCGCATCAATGGCGAGCTGTTCCGAAGCCGCACCGATGCGCTCACCCCGGAAGACACCGAGAAGCTGATCTTTGAGTTCCTCACGCAGGAGCAGAAGGACCGCTTCGAGCGCGACAAGGAGCTGGACTTCAGCCTGGCCGTGGGGCGCAAGCACCGCTTCCGTGTGAACGTTTATTTGCAGAAGGGCGCAATTACCGCCGCCTTCCGCCCCATCCCGGAAGACATGCCGTCGCTCGAAGACCTGGGCCTGCCCAAGGGCGTGGCAGAACTTACAAGCCGCCGCCAAGGGTTGGTGCTGGTGACCGGCCCCACCGGCCACGGCAAGACCACCACGCTGGCCGCGCTGATTGACAAGATCAACAACGAGCGCGCCTGCCACATCATCACCGTGGAAGACCCCATCGAGTATGTACATTCGCATAAGCGTTCGATTGTGGACCAGCGCGAGGTGGGTGGTGACACCCACGCCTTCAAGACCGCGCTGAAGTATGTGTTGCGACAGGACCCCGACGTGATCCTCGTGGGCGAAATGCGCGACCTGGAAACCATTCAGGCCGCGCTGACCGCTGCCGAAACCGGCCACTTGGTGTTTGCCACGCTGCACACCAACGACGCCATCCAGACCGTGGACCGCATCATCGACGTGTTCCCCGGAGACCAGCAGCAGCAGATACGCTTCCAGCTTTCCATGGTGCTGTTGGCCATCGTGTCGCAGCGGCTGCTGCCGCGTGCCGACCAGCCGGGCCGCGCGCTGGCGGCAGAGTTCCTGATGAACAACGGCGCCATCGCCAACCTTATCCGCGACGCCAAGACCCATCAGGTCTACAGCGTGGTCGAGACCAGCCACAAGGAGGGCATGATCACCATGGACCGTTCCCTCAAGACGCTGTTCAAGGCAGGCCGCATATCGCACGACGACGCCGTGGCCAACATGCGCAACCCCAAGGAACTCGACACCAAGAGCTAGGCGGTTAGCGCAGCCCTTTGACGATGGGACGCAGTACGCGCTTCACTTGGCCGACGAAGGATTCCGTTGCGCCGATTTCGGCGAGGGGATTGTTGGGCGGGGTCTGTTCGTCTATCTTTTGCGCCCAGCCCCACCAGTCTACAATCTGGATGTTGCCGTAGCTGGGGTGCTGGCGCACCAGCAGGTCGAACACGCGCAGCACCTGCGGCGCGTCCTGCTCGTCCTGTGCCAGTGCCTTCACCCAGTCCGCATCTTTGATACTAGGGCTGCTGGCGAGGGACCAGTAGAGATCGTCGAAGAGTATCCAGCCGTTCACCTTGAGCAGCTTGTCCACCAGGAAGAAAGCGAGGCCGTCTGGCTCCCACAGGTGCGCGCCGTCGATGTAGACGAAATCGAGGAAAGGCGCGCACTTGCCGTCGGTGGTGTGCTGCTCTATCAGCTTCATCAATTCCCACGTGTACGACGTATGCGCAAACACCGGGGTGACCATGCCGGCCAACCCGCACTTGGCCAATTGCTCGGCCTGGCTGGGCTTGCGGTCGTGCGCCTCGCGGCGGTCGATGCTCAACAGCTTGCCGCCGGTTTCCTGCAAGG
>JBIKMR010000271.1:0-5875 GCA_044359155.1 Candidatus Hydrogenedentales bacterium
ACCAGGAAGCCGTGCTGCCCGTGCTGCTCGAAGCCGTGGCCGCCGCCACTCCCGCCACCTACCCCGCCCTGCTGCAAACCTTGGGCCGCGTGGGTTCGCCTGCCGCGCTCGAGGCCGTCGTCGCCGCACTCGGCAACGCCGACGTGACCGTGCAAGATGCCGCCGTCAACGTGCTCGACGACTGGACCACCGGCGACGCCCTCCCCCACCTGCTCACGCTGGCGCAATCGGAAGACGAAGACCGCCACAAGCGCGGCCTCGGCGGCTACGTGCGTATCGCCCGCACCGAGGCCGACGCCACAAAGAAGGCTGATCTGCTCGACGCGGCCCTGCCGCTCTGCCGCAAGAAGGAAGACAAGTGGGTCGTCATCGCGGCCTACGGCACCGTGTGGAATGTGCGCGCTTTCGATGCCCTGCAAGCTCAGCTGGCCGACACCGAAGTGGCAAACGAGGCAGGAGCCGCCATCATCAGCGTGGCCGAAGAACTGCCCAAGCTGGACCCGAACACCAAGCCCCGCGCCATCGAGGCGCTCGACGCCGTGCTCTCCGCTTGCGACCGGCAAGGTGTGCTCGACCGCGCTACCGCCGCCAAGGCCAAGTTGGGCTAAGGAATTCGCCTCCATTCTTATCCCCTCTCCACCGCTTCGGGGCTTGTCCGCCTCAGGTGGGGAGAGGGTTAGGGTGAGGGGGTGGGGGTGCTTCGCAGCAGCAGCTTTAAGCCAACTGCACCATGCGGCCAATTTCGCTCAGCAACTCGGCGGAGCGATAAGGCTTGTGCAGCAGCGAAACGCTGGGGTCTTCTGCTAGCAGGGATTCCAGTTCCGCCGGGCTATACCCTGTGGTAAAGATGACCGGCAACTTGGGGTCTGCTTGGCGGATATGGGCATACACGGCCTTGCCGCTTCGCTTCGGCATCACCACGTCCAACACCGCAATTCGCACCGTGTCACGATTCTCGTCGAAAACCCGCAGCGCCTCGTCCCCATCTGCGGCAACCAGCACATGGTGCCCGGCATTCTCCAGAATCCGGCAGGTGACCGAGCGGATAAGCTCGTCGTCTTCCGCCACCAGCAGGCACAGGGGCGCATGGGCGCGCCCGTCCCGGAGGGCCTGCTCGCATAGGTCGGCGGGTAAGGGGCTTAGATCCTTGAACGCACGAACTTCTTCAGCCATATGCGATACCTCAGCAAATGACACTCACGGCTTGGACAACAGGTAGAGCACGACACAACAAGTTTATAACAGATTATTGAAGTCGCACGTTCGATACCGTACCATTCCGGCAGGCGCACTCAAAATCATGCGGAATCTTAGGCGCTTTCCTGTTCCCGGTCCAACACAATTTTGCCCCGCTGCCCCCAGCAAAATTGAGGCGAATTGCGCCGGGAAAATTTTCTTTGATCCGCCTGCGAATTTTGGTACTATATGTGGCTCCACGTCTGTGTGCCCTTGGCGCACAGCGATATCCCCGCCGGTTTCCCTACGGAATCCCATTGCGGCGGCGGGGAGTGATTATGGATAAAGCGAGTCTAGGGAGACGATACAGCCATGGCCGGGAAGTCTAAGGAAACGCGCCGCCAGGTAATCCTCGAATGCACCGAGGCACCGGGCAGCTCGCGTTACTACACTGTGAAGAACGCGCGCACCACCACTGCACGCCTTGAATTGATGAAGTACAACAAGACGCTGCGCAAGCACACCTTGCACCGCGAAAAGAAGTAATTGCCGCATCAAGGCATAGGAGACGAGGGAATCCATGGGTAGAAGCATGAAACCACGCACGAAGGTGAGCCGCCGCCTCGGCGTGTTCATTGGCGGCAGCGCTGAAGCTTTCGAGCGTCGCACATTTGCCCCCGGCCAGCATGGCCCCACGGGCGGACGCGGCAAGCTGTCCGACTATGCCTTGCACCTGCGCGAAAAGCAGAAGCTGCAGTACCTCTACGGCGGCCTGCGCGAACGCCAGTTCCGTGGCTACGTGGATCGCGCCAAGCAGAGCAGCGGCAACACGGCCATCGTGCTGGTGCAGTTGCTCGAAACCCGCTTGGACAACGTGGTCTTCCGCATGGGCTTCGCCCGCACCCGCCTTCAGGCGCGCCAGCTGGTTGTGCATTGCCATGTGCTGCTTAACGGCCACAAGGTCAACAAGCCCGCCATCCAGTGCAAGGAAGGCGACGTGATCGAAGTGCGGAAGAAGAGCCAGGTGTCGCCGCTTATTCTCGGCAACATGTCCCGCGCGGAGAGCATAGTCATTCCCGAATGGCTTGAGCTCAACACCGAGGGATTCAAGGGCCGCGTGCGGAAGCTTCCGTATGACCCCGAGCTGGAAATCCCCGTGAACGTCCAGTACGTGATCGAATTCTACTCGCGCTAATCCGCGCCAACCAATCGTTTATTGCGCCGCCTCCCCCACCGGGAGGCGGCGTTTTTTATTCACTCGCCAGCTTACGGCGCGAGAATGTTTGCCGCGTGCGGCAATACGCCGAAGGACACGGGCACCGTGCCTGCCGGGTCGCCGTCAATCTGGAGCGGGGCGGCTTCCGCCGCCGCAGGCTCGAATGTGATCTCCTTGCCCTGTGCATAGGTCACGTCGGTGCGCTCGATGAAGGAAGGCCACCAGACGGAGCAGGCCATTGATATGCACTTGAGTGGGGTGATGTCGTGTATCAGGCAGACATCGAGCAAGCCATCGGTAGTTGAGGCCAATGGAGTCGAGGGAAACACTCCGGCGCTGTACACGCAGTTACCAACGATGGCGTATTGCGCGCGCTCGGAAATCACCTTGCCGTCCACGCTGACCCGCACCTCGGGGTAACGGTAAGTCAGGATGGTCTCAATGGCGGGCTGCACCCAAATCCACAGGCTCGATGTGCGGCCACGGCGACTCTTTACCTTCGCGGTGATTGCGGCATCCAGCCCGGCCCCGGCTCCCAACAGAAAGCGACGCCCGCGTGCTACCCCCAAGTCCATCGGCCGCACCTTCTGCCGATGAATCATCGCGGCCAGTTCGGCGGGCTTGCGCGGTATGCGAAACTGGCGCGCCACCACGTTGGCCGTGCCCACCGCCATCACCGTGAAGGGCACGCCGCTGTCCCCCAGGCCGTTTACCATTTCATTGGCGGTGCCGTCACCGCCCGTGGCCACAAAGCAATCGAAGCCCGCCCCCACCCGGTCCGCAGCAAAGGCCTCTGCATCGCCCGCCGCCTGGGTTACCAGGAGCTCCACGCGGTGCCCCAGCTTTTCCAGGGCATTGCGCAGCGCCACGGCCCGGCCCCTGCCCAAGCCGCCGCCCGCTATGGGGTTGGTGATGATGCAGATATTCACGCGCGCAATCTCTTCATGGGCATAGTGTGCGCCGGGGTTTTGTTATTGCGCAAACATGGGCGCGCGGGATAGAGTGCCGCCTGCTTTCACTGGCCAAGAACAAGGAGAATCGACCATGAGCGAGACACGTGTACAGAATTACGCCAACCATCCCTATACCCCCAAGTGGTTTCTTGTGCAAGGATTGGCTGGCCTGCTGGGATTGGGCGTGATGGGATGGGGAGTGGTTACCACCGGCTCCGAGAATTCCCAATACTTCCTGGGAGTCGGGGCGCTTCTGGTAGGAATCACCGTGGCGACCATAAACCTGCAACTGCGGTCCACCGCGCTCAAGCTGCAAGACCGCATCATCCGCCTCGAATCCACCGTGCGCCTCTACCGCGTACTGCCTGCCGACATGCACGCCCAGATTCCCACGTTGAGCCTTGGGCAGTTGGTCTGCCTGCGATTCGCATCCGATGCGGAACTGCCCGAGCTTACCCGCAAGGTGCTGGCGGACAAGATTGAAGACCGCAAGACCATCAAGAAGATGGTGAAGAACTGGCAGGCGGACTGGATGCGCATCTAATTTCATGGTCCCTAAAAGACCCCGGCGGCAGCGCGATGGATTCGCCTGCCGCCGGTTTCGTTTTAGCATGACGTAATGTAATCAGATGCTTTGGCGCGGGCGCGTGCTGCGGACACCGGCCAGGGCCAATGCCGCCACCGCGCCGCACATGCCCAGGCACCCGGCAATGGGCAGCGCCTCGACCACGTTAAGCACCGCCTCGGCGCTTAGGGTGGTGTCCAGCCCGTCGCTTACCTCGCAGAAATACGCGCCACTGTCGGTGAAGGTCAGGTTCGTAAGTTCCAGCGACGGGGCATCGGCACCCACATTTGCGAATACCGAGGGAGAAATCTCCTTCTTCCACTGGTAATCCAGCGGACCCGACGCGCCCTGCACGGTTACAGAGAAGGTAACACTGTCCCCCACGCTACGCTGAACGATTCCCGAGGGCGAGATTAGGGCGGTCAGCCCGATGCTGACGAAGGAGATTGGCGTGTCTGAATAGGCAACCATGGCGTTGCCAAGGAAATCCTGTGCGCCACTCACGTCGATGGTGACCAGCCCCGCGTCGAGGTTGGTCAACGCGCGGCCCAGTGCAACGTCGTAGCGGGTCGAGGTAGCCCACATTCCCGCGCCCAACGTAATCGGCCCGTTGCTGAGGGTCGTCACGGTAATCGTCGGGGTCACGCTGTTCTTCATGGCCTCGTCAAACGTAAAGCGCAAGGTCGGGGTGGATTCCGACACGGCGGGGTCGGGAATTGTGGCCACAGTCTGCAAGGTCGGGGCAATCGTATCCACCACCACGTTGGCCGACGAAGGGAACGCCGCGCCAAGGGGCGTAAGCTGAAAACTATCGTCCAGAATCGTGTCGTCATCCAGCACATCCAACCCCAGCAAGCCACTGCCCGAAACGCCGGACACGCTGACCAGGTATTCCTTGTCGTTCTGCGGGGTGACCGAAATCACACCGGAAACCGTAAGCCCCGTGGGCACGGCGGCAAAGTCGGTGGCATCCACCCCGGTTACCGATTCCGAAAAGGAAACCAGAAACGAAACCGTGCTGCTGTTCGTGGCAGGCGGCCCGGACACCGCAACATCCGACACGGTCGGCGCAGTCTGGTCTGCCCAGCGGATGGAGTTGATATACAGCTGCTGCACGTTGGCGTCGGACAAGGTCGGGGCCAGCGTATTGGGGCCGGCGTAGTTGCCGCGATGATGAAAGCCGACCACGCGACCATCCACCAGTTCGCGCACCACGACGGCATCGTTGCCCGCGCTGTCTTCCGCAAGCAACGTCGCAAAGTCTTGGGGATAACTGCGCAAGTTTCCCTTTACGAAGGTGCCGGTGATACTGAAAGATGTGCCGAGGCCGGTGAACAAGGGGTGCCCACCCTGACCGGACACGGGCGTTATCGTAAGTGGACCATCGGCAGGCGGCGCGCCGGGCAGAATGCCGATGGGCGTAAACTCGTCGATCCACGTGAAGCTGTTATTGATCTGGTCAGCGTTGTTCTCGGAGCCCACATACCCGCCGCCGTTTTTGATATACTGTTCAAGGTCCGCAGCCGCGCCGGGTTTCAGGCAAAAGTCGTTGTCGTTCACGTACTGGGTCGGGTTCACATTGCCGTTCAAGTGGACCACCACGTCGAAGGCATCGGGGGCGGGGGTGTTGCCGTCGTAGTCAAACTGCGATTCCCGGCTGAAGGTGACGCTGATGCCGTCGGCCTCGAGGGCATTTACCAGCGCCTCGGTGTGTACGTTCAGGTCGCTCGCCTCGGGCGGGCGAGGAATGGCTGGCACCGGCGAATCGTCCCAAAGCAGCAGCACTTCGATGGCTTGTGCGGGCTGCGCCAGTATAAAGAGGGCCGCCAGCGCCCATGCGATTCCGAGTATCCTCACGTGGCTTTTCCTCCGTTAGAAGTAGCGCTCGTTTGTCCTTCCCAAGACAGGGCGGTATTATAGCAGACCTCGCGCATTTAATACTGCGAATTATAAGCCTTCCAACTT
>JBIKMR010000429.1:0-5864 GCA_044359155.1 Candidatus Hydrogenedentales bacterium
GTTGACACTGACCATGCCGGCCTGTACCTGGCTCAGGATCGTGCGCGCTGTCCCGTCGTGCATAAAGATTACCGTGCCATTGCCAAACTAGTGGTCGCTCACGAGCGTCAGCGCCTCGAGTTTCAACTCGCGGCTGAAGGTGCTTCTCTGTCCAATTGTCGTCTTCCGGTTCCGGTTTGACACCTATCTCGGTGTCAACGAAAGCTGGAGTAGCCCAGTTAGTCCTGATCATCGAGATTCCATTTACGCACGATCCAACCGCATAGCGACCCCAGCAGCACGGCTGAAACCACGACAGCCAAGAGATAGAACAACTCGGTAGACATCTCGGCATCAAAGAGTGCTTTGCGGAGTATTTCCATGCTTACACTTTAGCAATCGGTGGGTCCGTTGTCAGAACAGTCAGGACATTTTGAGGCGGTGGCCGCCGGGGGCTTCGACGTATCTGGAATTGCTGTTTAGGCAGTAACTGCTCAGGCCGTCCTGTGGATGCCGACGGGGGGTTACCTCACGCACTTTGATTTCGGGCAGCGTCTCATGGAGTTTTCCTGGCCCTTGATTCCAGCTCCAGCCTAGTTCGAGCGATCGTCGCCTTCACTTTTTCCCGTTCGGCACCGACGAGAGGAAGTCGCGGCGCTCGCACCCATTCCGGCGATCCATAGACCAGATGTTCCGCTAGCTTTATGTACTGGACAAGCTTCACATGCGTGTCTAGGTGGAACGCAGGAGTCATGATCCGATAAAGCTTGAGCGCCTCTTCGAAGCTTCCGCGCGAGCAGAGATCAAAAATCGAAACGCATTCGGCCGGCCACGCATTGGTCATTCCCGACACCCAGCCCGTGGCACCAAGCGCCATACTTTCAACGATCAGGTCATCAACTCCGCAAAACACGGAGTATCGAGTTCCAACCCGATTGTAGATGTCGGTTACGCGACGGATGTCGCCGCACTCTTCTTTAATGCAGACAATAGTTGGTGAGTCAGCGAGCTCTTCGAGGATATCTGGCGTAACATCTACGCCGTACGAAATCGGGTTGTTGTAAATCATGATAGGCAGATCGGTCGATCTCGCAATCTTTCTGTACCAGGCGACTGTCTCGTTTGCATCAGTGCGGTACCCCAAGCTGGGAAAGGCCATAAGTCCGCTGACACCAAGATCACGATAAGACTTGGCAGCAGCGATGGCGTTGTCGGTTGAGATCTCCGCCAGTCCACACAGCAATGGCACCCGGCCAGCAACGACCTCTCTGGCAGAATTAATTACGCCAGCGCGCTCTTCTTTGGTCAGCGACGCATTTTCCCCAAGCATCGGCAGTACGATTACGCCCGAAACTCCGTTCAAAATCAGCCTGTCAATCGAGTGCTGCAGGGAAACGAAATCGATATCGCCCTTTTCGGTCATTTTTGTCGTCACCGCAGGAAATACTCCAGTCCACAAGGTCATTTTTAACGCTCCCACTCTTAATTGGATATGATTTAGCCATAGTTTTGAAAATGTGGTCAATTAATTTTTAAAATGTTAGAAAAACATTTATAATTCAATAAATTAATTGAATTATATGTTGTATCCAAAATAACTTCTGAGCCATTTACATGCTGTTCGATCTATCGCGGCCCGCAACGAATCCTCTCGTTGTGAGGCCCCTGTAATGCATTTTTCTGCAATAAAATCGAGAACTGGCAATCACAGGGCCTATCTCTATGGTGGATTGACCTGATCTCCGTGAGACAGATTGGATATAAATCACCATGTCTTCCGAGAAAAATCGTATTAAAATAACTTTCTATAGATAATAGTCATTATTGTGAACGCTCATTCATATAGTTAGATGGAATTTTTATTATGTATCCAAACAAGGAAATGACGGGCCTGCCCGCTTCAATCACCGTTGTTGGAGGAGGAGTGATTGGCCTTGCCGCTGCATTTGCTCTCGTCAGGGAGGGCTGTCGTGTGACCGTAATTGACCCCGAACCAAATGGACACAAAGCTTCCACCGGCAATGCCGGAGGTATTGCTGTGACGGAAGTAGTTCCCCCGTCTACGCCCAACTTGATATGGCAGGTTCCGCGGTGGCTTCTAGACCCGCTCGGGCCGCTTTCCATTCGTCCTGAGTACGCCCCAAGACTGCTCCCTTGGCTGGTACGATTCCTACAAGCCGGCAAGCGCAGTCGCGCTATTACGATTGCAAGTGCTCTCGCTGCAATCAACCGAAGATCACGTTCAGATACAGGCCGCATGTATGCAGCAATTGGCCTCGAGGGGGACTTACATGACGAGGGCGCACTCGCTGTCTACGAAACAATGGATGGCTTCAAAAGGGATAAGCAAGAATGGGACTTACGTCGAGAGTTCGGGATTACCTGTGAACCTATTGGGGCTGAAGAAGCTAGGCGAATGGAGCCTGCACTGGGGCAGAAGACTGCCTGCGCGGTCTGGATGCCCCAATGGTCACACGTATCAGATCCCCGGCGCATTCATCAGCGTCTACTGTCTTATGTCGAAGAGAGTGGCGGACGTATCGTAAAGGGAGAAGTTCGGCACATAGTGAGAGATGGCGCTGACTACATCGCAATCCATGGGAATGAAGAAAGAACCCGCAGTGCCGCGATAGTCATCGCCGCCGGAGCTTGGTCCGCTTCGCTGTGCTCAGAAATTGGTGACCGTGTGTCTCTGGAGACGGAACGCGGATACAACATGACGATTCGGAATCCGAACGTAGTCGTGAATAGAGAGATCATCTTTGCTGAACGGAAATTCGTTGCGACGCCTTTGGCGATAGGTTTGCGTGTGGGCGGCGCCGCCGAGTTTGCGGGACTGAATGCACCTGCAAACTATGCAAGGTCACGTGCCCTCGCCAAACAGGCAAAGCTATATCTACCTGATCTGAACATTGATCAGGGATCTGAGTGGATGGGGCATCGCCCGGCAACGCCCGATGGATTGCCGGTTATCGGGCCATCAAAACAGTTACCTGATGTCTATTACGCATTTGGGCACGGACATCTGGGGCTGACTCAGGCGGCAACAACTGGTGTCCTGATCGCTGACCTTGTAGCTAGACGCCGATCTTCGATTGACATCACCCCCTATTCGATCGACAGATTTCAGTAATCCTTCGCACTCTCGAGTGAATAAGGAAAAGTCTCATACATGAGCAAGGCACCGAGAGGCTCCAAAAGTCACATGACCCTCTCCAACAGGGTTGCCGCGCAGATCCGCGAGCAAATAGTCTCTGGCGTGTTGCCAGAAGGCGCTCCGTTACTCCAGGAAAAGCTGGCTGATGATTTTAAAGTGAGCCGCATTCCAGTCCGGGAAGCGATGAAGCAGCTTGAGGCTGAGGGACTGATAACATCGTATCCTCACCGCACTTCCGTAGTTGCGAAGACACCGATTTCGCAGATTGTCGAGATATTCGAGCTAAGAGTACTCATCGAGTGCGATCTCCTTCGGCGGGCACTTCCGAACATCCCGGATGACTACCTCGCCAAAGCTGATCAGATTGCCCGCGTCTTTTACAATCCAGATGGAGAGTCTTCGAGGGATTGGGCTGAGCTGAACTGGCAGTTTCATAGTACTTTATACCAAGCAGCAAATCGGCCGCTGACACTCGAAGTTCTGCAACATTTACACCAGAGGGAGGCACGGTTCCTGCGCCTCCATATGCAGCTTACTCACGGAGTTGAGCGAGCAGGTCAGGATCATCGGCGAATTGTAGAGCTTTGTCTGCTGCGCGACACGGAAGGAGCGGTCTCATTTCTTCGCGAACATATTTCCGAAACAGGAATTGAGCTGATTTCAAAACTACAGAAAACCCACGACGATCATTCCGCATCGTTAACATCTTCATCGATTGCCGAGGCACTCACCGGTTGACCCGACCGTGTTTTCCTGAGTCGAGCTGATTTAGACAAGCAGATTGGAATAGTCTTGCCCCGAACTTAAGTCCAATCGCCAAGCAAACTATGGGAGAGGTCTAATTGGTTTGCATATGCCTTCGGCATCAAGTCGCCGAGAGCCATGTGGGGTCGTTCTGTGTTTTAGTCAGCCCTTAATTCTTCGATGCGCTGCCGGGCATCGGCCATCGAGATGAAACATGAAGCGTTCAGGCACTCCAGAAGCAGACAATAGTTGAATGCTTTGATGTACCCAGTATCTGTTGGCTTTCCCTGCAAGGAGAAGTCGAGTTCGATTTCTCGATGAGACCCTTGGGCGCTTGTGCGGATCCGCGCCAGTCAATCCAGTTCGTCGATCACCTGATACGCCCTGAACTTTGTCCTCGCACCGGTCGCGAGAGCCTCTCTCGGCTGGCGGTCGACGATCATCAGGATTCGGAACAGCCGACCGTCGAACAGTCGCTCGGAGACAAAGGCCATCGCCCAGGTATCGCTGGCGCCAACGACTGCCGGCCGCCCGGCCCGATACCGGCAAGATCGGCACCGGCGTGGCGTTTAGTCGGGATCGACAGGCATTCCTAGCAATACAGCCAATAGATCCGCTTTTGATTCGTCGACCAACCTTCCCGACGCAGCAGCACGTAGAGGCAGCGGTAGTAGTAGCCGAACTGCGCGGCCGCGAGGTCCGTCAGCCGCATCCACAGCGCCAAATGCGACTCCCGGATCGATCAGTACCGGTATGTTGATCTTGCTGAGCCGCTGACACGGGTGGCCTACCGTCACCGGCGCATTAAACCGCCTTGAAGTGGTCGACGACCGGATGCTTCATGAAGGGCCTTACTATTGCATCCTGTAGCAACATCTTATCCAGCTTCAGGTCAGCCACTAGTCGCTTCAGGTTCGCATTCTCGTCTTCGAGCTGCTTCAGTCGGCGGATATCCCCGATCCCATCCCCGGCAAATTGCTTCTTCCACCGACGAAGCTTCGCGCGCGGACGCCCAGCTTGCGGCACTCCTCGCCGACAAGCGTCTCACGCTACGCCTGGCGAAGCGCGAAAGCGAACTGCTCCCCAGAAAATCCTTTTCTTGGCATCCTGCACATTCCTCTTTTCAAGAAAATGTGCCTAATTCTCGCTTGGCCTTTGGCGCCTGCTAACGCGTCAGGATCACCTTTTTGCCGCCTCATGATGCCGTCCGAGTGTCGGCAGACAGAGCGCGCCGCGACGGTAGCAACCCCAAGAAAATCTATCCCCATGGCTAACGGCTTTTGCGGTTGTGCGCCTCCCAAATTGCCACGCACGCTCCCCCACGAGGCGCAGTGTCGGTGTCTAGCCGAGCTGCATGAGATATGTCCGAAACACTCAATGGGAGGAGCCACAAATGCCAAGGCAGAGCGACACATCGGCCAACAAAGGTCGGATCAGTGAAATCAGTCGACGCACGCTCCTCGGAGTCGGCGCGGGCGCGGCTGTTGCGCACACGCTTTCGTTGCCGATTTCAGCGCAGGCCCAGACCCCAGTTCGCGGGGGCAATTTCCGTATCGGCCTGACGGGCGGCAACAGCTCGGACAGCATGGATCCGATGTTGGGCATTGTCGGCGTGGTGCGAAACGTATGCTACGCCACCTACGATACCCTGACCGAGTTGTCCCCGACGGGCGAGGTCCTGCCATCTCTTGCGGAGAGTTTTGAATCCAGCGCCGGTTCGACGCAATGGATATTCAATATCCGCAAGGGCGTGCAGTTCCATGATGGAAGGAGCCTAACTGCGGACGATGTCGTCTACACCATCGGCCGCCACATCGCTCCCAATTCGCGGTCACCGTTGCGGGGCATTCTGGGGGGTATCACCGAAGTTAAGAAAGAGTCTTCGCATCAGATCAGGATCTCGCTGAGGAGCGGCAACGCCGAATTGCCCGTCTATTTCAATGACTACAGGGCGTCTATCATTCCCAACGGAACGACCGACTTA
>JBIKMR010000272.1:0-5840 GCA_044359155.1 Candidatus Hydrogenedentales bacterium
GGCATCCTCCGCGCCAAAGCGGCGCGTGGCCACCTGCATCATCGCGTCATCCGGGGACAGGTCCGGCTGTGCCGCAATCGCACTGGCCACTTCCATGTTGGGAGAGGGATATCCACCCAGCGTCCAACCGAGCATCGCGCCGTTCACCCCTGCCTTACCCAACCGCGAGAGATGTTCCGCCACGTTGGCGACGGCGGGAATGTAGGGCACAGCCCCGAGTTCCCAGGTGCAACCCACTTGCAGCTTCGCCATCGTCCCATGGCCGTGTTCCTTGGCAATGGCCCAATGCCGTGAAGCGCGTGGCCCCGGCCCGATGGCGGAGAGGGAGTACTCCCCCACCACGCTTTCGATTCCACCCCGCACGATGGGGATGCTCCACTCGCTCACGCTCATGAGGGAGACGGCCTTGGGCAGCGCCTCGATGGCGGCAGGCGCCCAGTCATCCGCCCAGCCCCAGTCCCACGCGAAGAGCGTCGCCTTGCTGCCCGCGCGGTCGATGCCATCCTGAATGGCGGCCTGCACCCCGGCGATGGTGGCAGCTGCCCCGACCGGCGCACAGCGCGGGCAGTTGCCGCCCTGCCCGTGCGACCAGCAACTGGTGGGATTCTCCGATGCGGAGATGGTGAAGAAGCCCCCGAGATCGGGCACGGCTTTCAAGATGCCCGCAACGGAACTCGATAGGTACTCCCGCACCGGCGGCGCGTTGGTGCAGAGCATGGCGTAATCGCCTATGGTCACGCCGCGCACTTCGGGCCGCTCTTCAAAGAAAGCCACCGGCATCGAGCGGGGTTCGTTCAGGTAGAGATACACCTTGATGCCGTGCTTGGCCGCGCGCTCGACCAGCACGCGCAGGTTCTCCAGCCGCTTCTCGTGGTGCTCGCTCTGGGTGGTGTCCCACGGGAAGGGGGCCAGCTTGAACAGCACCCCCTGCAACCAGACCCCGTTCACCCCTAGTGATGCCAGGCGCGAAAGGAAACCATCGGGAAACGGGTCTGCCTTGGGGTCCAATAGCGGGTCGCCATACAGCGCGAAGTAGGAATAGCAGTAGCGCGGCGACATGCCTCCCTCGGGCAACGGCGGCGCAGCGGATACCGGCTGCGACAAGTCCCGCACAAAATCGAAGAGCGGTTCCTTGAGCGCCAGCGGTCCCTCGGGGAATGCCTTCCGGATGCGTTCACCAATCTGCGTGGCGCGGGCTTCCACCTCGGGCGTAGGCGCGGCATAGCGCAGCGTTTCGCATTGGGGTTTCAGGCTGCCCAGCTTGATGTACAGGAAGTCGTCCTCGCGCAGGGTGTAGGCCATCTCCTCCTCGGTCCAACCGAGCAGCGTCAACAACTGGTCGTAAGGCAGCAGGTGCCAATTGCGCCGGATGATGGTGATGTACGAACGCCGCCACTGGTCATCGCTCACCGGCAACGGCGCGCCCAGCGCCATGCGTGCGGCCACTTGAGAAAGCTCATCCACGCTGCCACCAGTCACTTCCGCCATCCGTTCCACGGGTACCAGTCCCCAATTGGTCCAGACGAAAGCGTGCAGCCGATCAGGAAACCACGGCATTTCCAACGCCGCAGGCGCGGAACCCACAGGCAGCGCGGAGAATACACACAACAACAAACCTGT
This sequence comes from Candidatus Hydrogenedentales bacterium, assembly GCA_044359155.1. Lineage (GTDB taxonomy): Bacteria > Hydrogenedentota > Hydrogenedentia > Hydrogenedentales > JAEUWI01 > WGMK01. The sequence continues at coordinate 1,621 of JBIKMR010000272.1, forward strand.
CAGCATGGCGAGTTCCTCTTTTCAATCATGATAGCCATCGAGCCACGCTCCGCCAAGTGTCCCGCATTAGGTGTTGTCGTAGCTGTCATTCAAGCATTGTGCTATCGTAATCCATCAAACCGAGAGGAACTGAAGATGCGAGCCTGCGTCATAATTCTTTTGTTGAGTGCCTGCGTCGCACATGCGGACCGGGGCATGATTCCCTTCCGGGCCAATGTGCAACTCTACGAACCAAACCAACGCGCACTCATCGCTTGGAACGGCGTCGAAGAAATCCTCGTACTCTCGACGGACGTGTATGCATCGGAGCCAACCAAGGTTTTGCATATCTTGCCTTGCCCTTCCGAGCCAGCTTTCAAGGCGGCAGACCCGGGGGTATTCAACACGGCAACGCGTTTCTTGAACGAGCACTGGAGGAAGCAGGGGCATACGCGAGGGCCAGCTTTTCAGCCAGGGGCACCCACACGCGCAGTTGAATCAGCTGGCGAAGTAATTAAGCAAGAGATTATCGGCAGTCATAATATTTCTGTAACTCGGGTGACGGATGCAACGGGATTTTGTAACTGGGCGGAAGAGTATTTGGCATCCCTCGGGGCGGAAGCGCCCAAGATAAATCCCCGAATGCGGTCAGCAATCGAGGGTTACATTTCGCGGGGTATGCAGTATTTTGTCTACGATGTGGTGGAACTGGGAAAAACCCTCAAGACCAACGAGCCCATTCAATACTCCTTCAAATCAAGCTCTCTCTTTTACCCCCTTGTACTAACCCACACTAACGATAAGTCCGTGTATATCAACCTACTCATACTGACATCACAAGCAACATCCGTGTTTCCCGAACTTCCGATCAAGAATATTGTGGGTGAAATTCAATTTCCCTTAGCTGGCATGGTGCCTGAGGCAATGCCTTGCATACTAAGTCCGAAGCAGTTGCAAGAACTCGGACCGGACTTGAACCAGTTATTCCGTGGAAAAGAAACTGTCGTTCTGCGAGAGTGGTATATCCAGCCCGAATATGGAAGCAGCTTCTACCATGACTTGGTAGCCCGTTAGTCATTGAGCAGAGCGGCACTGCGGCGACAGCCCATGCTATGATCCCCCTTTCAATCGAGGCCCAACTTCATGCGTGTAATGATTTCCGGTGGCGGCACGGGGGGGCACACTTCGCCCGCTTCCGCCATTGTTCAAGAACTTCGCAAGCGCGACGCCAAGCTCTACGTGCAATGGGTGGGCAAGCCCGGCGCGATTGAGGAGCGCGTGGCCAAGTCGCTGGGGGTTACCTTTCGCGGCGTGTCCGCCACGGGCTGGCCGCGCAAGCCGGGGCCCAAGCAGCTCTCCGCCGCGTTCAAGATGGGCGTCAGCCTCCTGCGGGCGTTGCAATATGTGCGCTCGTTTCAGCCGCAGGTTGCGGTGGGCGTGGGCGGTTACGTCAGCCTGCCCACCTTGCTGGCCGCGCAGTGGCTGGGGGTGCCCACCTTTGTGCATGAACAAAACAAGCGGCTGGGTATGGCCAACCGCTTTCTGGCGAAGCGCGCCACGCATGTGTTTCTCAGCTATCCGGACAGCGTGGGCGACTATCCCCGCGACCGCGCCACCGTGGTGGGCAATCCCGTGCGCGAAGGCTTCGCCGCGCCGCCCGAGCGCGATGCAGCGAAGCAGGCCCTTGGATTTCGCGCGGACCTGCCGCTGGTGCTGGTGGTGGGTGGCAGCCAGGGGGCGCAGAGCATAAACCGCGCCGTGGCGGGTTGCCTGAAGTTGTTGTCGCCAAACTCGGCTCAGGTGCTCTGGATGACGGGCCGCGATGGCGCAGAAGAAGCACAGCGTGCGGCAGCGGAAGCACCTGTGAATGCCGTGGCCAAGACCTTCATCGACGACATGGTGACAGCCTGCGCCGCAGCCGACCTGATCATCAGCCGTGCGGGCGCATCGAGCACGGCGGAGCTTGCCGCCGTGGGGCGAGCATCGGTGCTGGTGCCCTATCCCTTTGCCACGGACGACCACCAGACCGCCAACGCCCAAGCCTTCGTAGAGGCGGGTGCCAGTGTGTTGATGCCGGACAAAGATTGCACTGCGGAGAGCCTGGCCCAGCTGCTGCAAAAACTGCTGGCAGATGCACCACGACGCGCAGAGATGGAACAGGCGGCGTTATCCCTAGCCAAACCGCACGCCGCAGAGGTGATCGTGGATGCGTTGCTTGCGCAGGTGTATAGCGGTAGCTGACGGTTTGTAAACGTTTACAAGATACCGCGCTGCACGATGGTGAGGCTCTGGGTGGCCTTGCCATCCTTCCGCTCGAAGGGCAGAAACACATAGAACGTGGCACCTTCGCCCGGCTTGCTCTGCACGTCAATGCGGCCCCCGTGTTGCGCCACAATCTTCTCGCAACAGGCCAAGCCCAGCCCCGTGCCGCGCGACCCTTTGGTCGAGTAGAACGCGTCGAAAATGCGCGGCAACACCTGCTCTGGAATGCCCGCGCCATTATCCTTCACCACCACGGTAAGCCCGCTATCGTCTCGCAGCACGCTCAGGTCCACCCTGCCGCCCTCGCGGTCGCATGCATCAATGGCGTTGGAAAGCAGGTTGACCAGCACCCGGAGCATCTCTCGGCCATCGGCCTGAAGCACGGCGCTGGGTCCCGCATCGAAGTTAATCGCCACCCCCCTGCTGTCGGCCTGCGCACGCATGGTGTCAATGGCCTCGCGCACCAGGCTGTTTAGGTCCGTGCGCATGGTCTCGATATCGCTCAGACGCGAATAGCTCAACATGTTCATCACAAGCGTGTCGATGCGGTCGATGCACTTCGACATGATGGGCCATGCCATTTGCAGGCTGCGGTAGTCTTCCTTTTCCATGGCTGCGTCGATGATGTCCCCGCTGCCGCGCACACCCGTCATGATGTTCTTGATGGAATGCCCCAGCCCAGCCGTGGCTTCGCCAATCGCCGCCAGTCGCTCTTGCTTCATGCGGTCCGCATGAAGCTGCGCATTCTCCACCGCCACCCCCACGATGCGTGAAATGGCGGTAAGCAGTTCCAGGTCCGCCCGCTCGAAGGGCTCCACACTCGTGCCGGAATCCACATAGATGGCCCCCACCGGTGCCATCCGTCCAATCAGCGGCGCACACATGGCGGAGTGAATCTCGTGACCGATGATGCTGGCTGACTGATCAAAGCGGTTATCTTCCTGTGCGTCGTGAATCAACACGGCCTCGCGCGTGGTGAATACGTGCTCAATCAAGGTGTGGCTCAGGGGGGGGCCACTGTCCTGCTTCGTACGCGACATCGACGCACGCACCACCGGTTCCGGCGGTTCGCCACCCAGCGTGAAGATGTATCCCCGGCGCGCGGGCAGCGCATCAAAAATAAGCTGAAGGATCGCGTTCGACAGGGTCTCGGTTTCGAGCATTTCGCCCAGCATCCGCGCCGCCTGAAACAGCACCGCCAGCGACCGATCCGAAGTGCCCTTGAGCAGGGACTCTTCAATGCTGGTGTGGTGGTTGGCGGGAATCACCGCGTGCTTCACGGCGGTATCGTCGCTGCGCACTACCTGAAAGCTCTGTTCTCCCAGCCGGAAGACATCGCCCCCCTTGAGGTGGCAGAGCATGTGGCGCTCGTCGCCCACGTATACGCCATTGCGGGAACCCAAGTCTTCCACCGCCAACAACTCGCCCTTGGGGTAAATGCGCGCGTGGTTGCGAGATACGGAATGGTCCTGTGGAAGCGCGATATCGCACTCCTCGCTTCGGCCAACAAGCAGGCCCTTCTCCGGCACACGCACCCGGAGTGGTTCCGCGCCAGCGGTTCGCAACACCAGTTCGTAACTTGGCATCTAGTCCCTAGCATTCAACAACTAACGTGTTCCACACGGGCGCAGTGTAGCAGAGGGCACGCCGCATTGCATACGATAGCAGGCGCTTGCAGGCGGGCCTGTCAACCCCGCATAATGTGAGAACGTATTATCATTACAAAGTGTCAGGCGATGTGCTTGTTTCTATCGCCCAGCCAAAAGGATGTACACCGTGGACCTATTGATCCTGCGTAACGGCATTGCCACCCTTGCCCTGCTCGCTTTCCTCAGCGCGTGCTCGCAGCCCGCCCCCGCCCCCAAGCCCGTGGAAGATAAGCACGAAGAACATGCAGAGCATGAAGAACACGAGGACCACGACGAGCATACGGACCATGCAGACGAGGAAGAAGATCATGACCACGCGCACGAAGCAAA
>JBIKMR010000273.1:0-5826 GCA_044359155.1 Candidatus Hydrogenedentales bacterium
CGGCCTGATTACGGGCCTTGATACCAACGCTCTCATCACGCAGCTGCTCTCGCTCGAACGGCAGCCCATCTCCCGCATTCAGCAGCGCATTGCGGGCTTCGAAGCCCAGCGCGACAGCGTGCGCGAACTGCGCACCCAGCTCACCACCTTGCGCAACCGCGTGCAGGACTTCCGCCTCAACAACATCTTCAACGCCTACAATTCGAGCAGCAGCGACGAGGAAGTGATCACCTCTACGGTCAGTTCCTCGAACCCCGTTGTGGGCGCATTTGCTGTAAACGTGACCACGCTCGCCAGCGCCACCACCGCGTTGAGCAGCGGGGCACTGAGTTCCTCGATCAACCCCGGTGTTTCGCTCAACACAAGTGGCATCTCCACGGTGATCGAGGCAGGCGACTTCACGATCAACGGCGTCACTTTTGCAGTCGATCCGACGACGGACACGCTGAGCGGTATCTTGGCGACCATCAATGGCAGCGCGGCGGGAGTGACCGCCACCTACAATGCGCTCACCGACAAGGTGACCTTTGCCAACACGAACCTGGGCGACACCAGCCTGATAAACTTTGGCTCCGATGACGACGACTCGAACTTCCTCGAAGCCATAGCAGTGACGGAAGCGACGCAGACCACCGGAGGCGGCGGCAACACGGAAGCCACCAGCTCGAAGAAGCTGGGTTCGATTGATCCGCAGAAGGTTTTGAACACCGTCAGCTTTGCGGGCGGCGCCATCTCGGCGGGCACCTTCTCGGTGAACGGCATTTCCTTCAGTGTGGACCCCACCGACGACACGCTGAACGACCTCATCACCCGGATCAATAGCTCTGACGCACGCGTGACGGCGGTATACGATTCCTCCGTGGATGGCATCCGCTTCGTGTCGCAGGAACTGGGTAGTCGCACGATTCGCTTTGGCGCGCCCGGCGATACCAGCAATTTCCTGAACGTGACCAACCTGACCGCGGCAACGCAGACGGCGGGCAACGACGCGCAGTTCACGGTGAATGGCGGCCCGGTGCAGACGCGCAACAGCAATGAAATCACCGATGCGATCTCGGGCGTGAACATCAAGCTGCTCAGCACGGGCACGAGCACCGTAACGGTTAATTCCGACAACGACACCATTATCGAGAAGATTCAAGAATTCGTGACCGAGTTCAACAACTCGCTCAAGAAAATCCGCGAGGTCACTGCGCAGGGCGCGGCGCTGGACGGCGATGGCAGCCTGCGCTCGATTCAGTCCTTCCTGCTGGACAAGATATTCAACCAGGTGCCCAGCATTGGCACGCTCGACAGCCTGCTTTCGGTGGGTATATCCACGGGCGACGACTTCGACGCCTCGGCGGGCAGCTTGCTGGAGATAGACGAAGACGAACTGCGCGAAGCGCTGGCGGGCAACCGTCAGAACGTGGACGACCTGTTCTCGAACTCGAACGGCACAGGCATCGCCGACCTGCTGTTCACGTATCTCGACGATGCCACCAAGGCGACGGGTTTCCTGAATGCGCGGTCGAAGGCGAACGGCTCGATAGACGAGCAGATCGACGGATTGCAGGACCAGATAGACCGCATGGAGACACGGGTGGCGCAGAAGGAAGTACGCCTTCGCCGCCAGTTCACCCAGTTGGAAACGCTGTCCGCCAATTTCCAGAACCAGAGTGCAGCCCTCTCGCGCATCGGCGCGGGGGTGAGACTGTTCTAGCCCCAAGGGAGTAGCCGCCGGATGGAAGCCTTGCAAGCAAAGATGAACGCCTATACCCGTGTTGATGTGGAGACTGCATCGCAGGGGAAGTTGATCGTCATGCTGTTCAACGGCGCAATAAAGCGCGCCGAAGAAGCCAAGCGCCAGCTCGACAAGGGCGACCGGCAGAGCGTGCACAACAACCTTGTGCGCGCGCAGGACATCATTGCCGAGTTGCGCGGCGCGCTGAACATGAAGGCGGGAGAAATTGCGGTCAATCTGGACCGTATCTACGAATACTTCCAGCACCTGCTCATAAGCGCCAATGTGAAGAAAGAATCCGCCCCCATTGATATGGCGGTCGAGATGATGAGCGAAATGCGCGACACGTGGCAGGAGCTGTTTGACCGGCTGGCTCGCGAGGACGACAGCCGCAAGGCCCCCGTGATCAACCAGCATGGCGCCACCATGCTGAACATGCGCGGCTAGAGTGCTTTAAAGAAAGCTGTACCCAGGCTCTTTGTCGCGCGGGCGAAAAACGCCCGCAAGCGACAGCCGAACTGGATTCCTTCCTTCGCAGGAATGACGGGATGAGTGTACAGTGTTTCTAAAAATGCGTTAACCTTTCGACAGTAACCTGCACCATTCCGTCGGCAACCGGGTAAAATAGGTACAGCCGGAGCGCATTCCATGCCACTGCCCAGCGAGCCACTCCCTGACCACCGCCAGTTGCCGTACCTGCTGCGGCTGCTGGACGACCATTCTCTGGTCGTGCGCGAGGCGGTGACGCGGGAACTGCGGGCCTATGGCCCCGGCCTAGGCGACGCGCTGGCGGAACTGCATGAGCCATTGGACCGCACGCAGTCGGTGCGGCTGCACATGATTCTCACCGAGACTGCCGCCGAGGAACTCCGTTGCCGCTGGTCCATCTGGCAAGAACTGCCCGGACCTATTGGGCAACTGGAATGCGCGCTCGGGCTTATTGCTGATTTTCAAGACCACGCCGCCGCCGCTCTTTCGGGCGATGCGCTGCGTCCGATTGGCACTATGCTCGACCAACTGGCAGACCAGTTTCAGGAAACTGCTGGTGAGCACGATGCGTTGACGCTGGCGGCCTTTCTCTTCCAGAAGCGCGCAATTACTGGCGCCTCGAAAGACTATTACGATCCACGCAACAGCAACCTGCGCCAGGTGATGCAGCGGGCTGTGGGCATTCCCATCAGCCTCTCCGCACTCTACATGCTGGTGGGTGCGCGTGTGGGGGTGAACGTCACCGGCTGCAACTGGCCGGGCCACTTCCTCGCGCGCGTCCGGCATGAAGACCGCATCGTGCTGATCGATTGCTACAACGAGGGCCGCCCCATCGAGGTGGACGCCTTCCTCTCCACCCAAGGCCCATCACGCAGCGCGGCCCGCAAGGTGCTTGAAGAAGACACGGGCATTCCCGTGATGATTGGGCGCGTGGTGAACAACCTCGTGCGTGCCTACCAGGAAGCCGGGCACTGGGCTCACAGCCACCTGATGCTCGGCCTGCTCCGCGAAACCGAGCGCTACCTGCAAGACGAACTCCGCCGGTAGAACCCTATTGCGCTGGCGGTATATACCGCCCCGGCGCGATGATTCCCTGCGGGTCGAGCGCGGCTTTTAACTTAGCCGCCGTGTGCCAGAAGGTGTCGTCTTCGCGCCAGAGCAGGGGCATTCCGTGCAGGCTGACGCGGTAGGGCGGATAGCCCGCGTCGAGTAGGGCGTTCAAGACTTCTTCGTAACACGCCGAGGCGCGGTCGCTCTCGCCCGGCTTCGAGCGGTCGTAGCTAATGTTCATCACCGCGACCATGCTGCGTTCGTTGAGCAGGGTGAAGGTGACGAGGAAGTCGAAGCCGTGCCGCGATAAGACGGGTTGGGCGATGGCTCGTACGGCCACGGCATCTCGCCCCCGCAGGGGCAACACGGGGGCCACCCAGATTAACCCGGCGTTTAACTCCAGCGGATCAATGGGGTCGTCTGAATTACGGTTCACGCCCCAGGTGGCACCGCGCAGGGGCAGGCTGGTTGGAAAACCTTGCAGCAGTTTCACATGCGGTTCGAGATCGTCGAGCAGCTTGGCCAATCCACGCCCCAGCCCCAGTGGCGCGAGCACATTGGCGATGCGGCGGGCCAAGGTAAGTTGGGTATCGCTCACCGTTACCACGCGCCCGACGCCGCGCAGCGCGCGCTTCAGGCGTGTGGCTGCGGCGCGCACTTGTGGGCCGGTGCCCGTGAGCGAACCCGTGGCTGCCCAAGCCCCCAGGCCTGCCTCGCGTTGCAACTCGGCGCGCAGTCCCTGCGGCAGGGGACGTTGCCCGTTGGCGCGCTCATGCGGGTAGCGGCGTTGCCCGCTAATCACGCGCAGGTCGTCGCCGATGTGGACCGAACTGTTCAATATTCCTTGCAAGCGGAGCGGGCGGAGCGCGTCGATTAAGTCGGGCAGGGCGTCTTCGCGCTGCACCTTGATGTAGAAAAAGCGGAAGGCTTCCGGCTTGGGACAGAGCCACACGGTGATGGCAGTAACGATGGCGAGGTTGGACTGGGTGAAGAGTCCATCCATATACGGCCCCGTGCCATAGGGATACACCGGCCCAGCGTGCGCCCCGGTAAAGTGCGATGCGCCCGTGCGCAACACCGTGGCATCCGCCAGCACGCATTCCATGCCGCACGAGGTGCGCACGTGGTCGGCGTAGGGGGTGTGGCCAAAGCCACGTTCGAGCGCGTTGCCCAGTACGCTGGCATCCGGCCCGGCGCCTGTGCAATCCACCCAATAACCCGGAGCATCTTTTGCAACCGCAGCTACAAGCTGCCCCTGCGTAACTCCGGGCTCTACGATCGCGTAGCCAAGTTCCGCGTTAATCTCGCGGATGCGGTCCATGCCGGACAGGTCCACCACTACGGAACCCGCGCTAGACGGGGTGGCATCGCCGTATCCCCAGTTCTTACCGCGACTTACGGGGTAGAGCGAAAGCCCGGATTCTCCCGCTGCCTTCAACAATACCTGCACCTGCTCGACGCTGGTCGGGCGCGCCACGCCCAAGGGGGAATGGGCAGACGGCAGAGTAGTTCGGCCCCAGTGGGCCAGGGTTTCCGCATCGCGCGCAAAGGCGACCGGCGCAATGTGGACGGCGAAGGTGGCGATATCGGGGGCGGGTTCGCTCATGTGCCCGAGTTTAGCAGAATGCACCGCCCTTCGGCATGGGCCTTTTCCTCTCCCCGATTCCGGAAATCCCGTGTATAATTACGCGGGGACGTTCCGTCCATCCAGAGGTATTGGGGATTCATGTTCGCTATTAGTAGATCAAAGGCAGTCCTTGCAGGGCTGCTTGCCGCTGTTGGTGCAGTCACGCCCGTTTCCGCAGGGCTTATCATTTTGCCGACTTCCAACGTGGACTTGGAGGTCACCAGCTTTTCCGTGCGTGGCACCATCGCACCGAATGCGGCACTCACATTCACTTGGGGGGTGCGCAACAGAAGCACAAAGAGCATCACGTCTCCATGGGACGATGCAATTTATCTTTCAACCTCGGGTACATCGATTGCCAACGCGGTGGCTCTTGGCTCGGCAGACTCGCCACGTTCGCTGGCCGCTGCTTCGGGATACACGCGCACGCTCAAGATCACATTACCCACCGTGCCCAACAACAAGTATTACCTGCACATCGTGGCGGATGCTGGCAGCCGCATCAGCGAGATTTCCGAGACCAACAACGTAGAAACCTATGGCCCGTTCAACATGTCCTCCGGCGGCAGCTTGCCGCGCGTGTTGCCAGAGATTGACGATTTGTTTGTCTCGCTTGATCGCGGCAGCGACGATGACGGACTTGGAACCGAGGACGCGCCCTTGCGCGGGCTGGACGCGGCCATTACCCATGCCGCCACGTATGCCACGGCCACCCGCGCGGTGCGCGTGCGCATTGGCGCGGGCATTTATGATTCTGCCATCACCCTGCCGGACAGCGTCGAGCTGGTTGGCTCGAACCCCTTCGACCCGGGCGAGACGGTCATTCAGCCCAGCTTCACCAAGATTAAGGGAAACAGCGGCGCGGGCATTCGACTGGCTGGCGAGAAGAACGCCCTGCGCAACCTGACCCTTCAGGTGGATCCGACGATTAAGGGAC
>JBIKMR010000055.1:0-19611 GCA_044359155.1 Candidatus Hydrogenedentales bacterium
CGCCGCCTTTCGGCGGAGACAGGATCGATCACCGTCGAGCTGGGCCAGATTCCTAACCAGCCGCTTACCTTCACGGACGACGGCAAGGCCCGCAAAGAAGACTCGATGATCGCCTACACGTGGGATAAATTCCTGCGCACCGGCGATACCAAGTGGCCCGCGCGCCTGCCGATGACCAAGGCCGTGGTGCGTTGCATGGATGCGGTCCAGGCCTTTTGCAAAGAGAAGCTGCCCGCGCCGGTCGAGGTGAAGGACTTCGTGGTGGGCGGCGGATCAAAGCGCGGCTGGACCACCTGGACCACGGCAGCAGTGGATACGCGCGTGCGCGCAGTTGTCCCTATCGTTATCGACCTGCTTAACCTGAAACCCTCGTTCCGTCACCACTGGTCGGCCTATGGATTCTGGGCGCCCGCCGTGGACGACTACGAGGACATGAAGATTTTTGACCGTATGGAGACACCCGAGTACGCGGAGTTGATGAAGATAGTTGAGCCTTACCACTACCTTGAGCGGTTTACCATGCCCAAGTTTGTGGTGAGCGCCGCGAGCGACGAGTTCTTCTTGCCCGATTCCTCACAGTTTTACTGGGACGAACTCCCTGGCCCGAAGCGTATGCGCTATTTGCCCAACAGCGGCCATGGACTCGGCGGCACCGACGTGCTCGACAGCGTGCTCGCGTTCTACAATTCCATTCTCGAAAACGCGGCGCTGCCAGAATACGAATGGCGCTATCCGGACGACCGCAGCATCGCCGTGAAGAGTGGCGTCGCACCGAAGGAAGTGCTGCTATGGCAGGCAACGAATGACAAGGCTCGCGACTTCCGCCTCGACCAAGTGGGCGACAAGGCGTGGACCTCGACCCCCCTTATGGCGGACGCGAACGGCGAATACACCGGCACGGTGGAAACACCGGGCGCGGGCTGGCGCGCGTACCTGGTCGAGTTGACGTTTGACGTGCCAGGCAACGCCGACCTAAAGTTCACCTCGCCAGTACGCATTACGCCGGACACGCTGCCCTTCAAGTACGTGCCCAACCCCAACCCCGAACCGGGATACCTGAGCGCGAAGTAACCACGCGGAGACCTTAGCCATGATTAAGTTCCTGCTGGCAGTGGCAGTGGTTGTTCTGTGCATGATACAGGCGGCGTGGCTGGGCATGTTCTGCCTCGAGCTGTTTTTTGAGACCGATCGCGGCACGGCAGCGGAGCGCTTCCGCACCATCGCCCGCTACGTGGTTTTCCTCACCACGGTGCAGATCGGCATCGTGCTCATCTTCCTTCTCATCCTGTATTACCATCCCTCGCAAACCTTATTGGGAACCTGAGATGGCCACCACCCTGCGCGGCAGTTTCTGGGTTGGGTTTCTTTCCGGGGTTATTACCACCGTTGTCTTTGTCGTCGCCTCCCTCTTTGGGGCGGCTTATCTGCTGAAGGACAAGATGGTGGCCGACAAGGCCGAACGCCTCAAGCCGCCGCCGTTGGCCGAAGATGCACAGGCCAGCTACGACTGGAGCGTGGTGGACGCGGCAGGCACGGTGCGCCCGATGTCCGGCTTCAACGGCAAGGCAGTATTGCTGCAATTCTGGAGTTCGGGCTGCACCTCGTGCGAAGCCGAAATCCCCGCAATGAATGCGCTGTTCGACACGTTGGGCAACGGCGGAATCGAGGTGGTCGCCGTGGCGGCGGACCAGGAACCGACCGAGCTGAAGGACACCGCCGCCCGCTTGGGCATCCGGTATCCCATCTACACCCTGCAAGGCACGCTGCCGGAAGTGTTTCACTACACGGCAGGCCCGGCCACCTTTGTGATCGCGCCCGACGGACGCATCATGTTCAAACACATTGGGGCCGCCCGCTGGGACGACCCCAAAGTCATTGCGTATTTAAGCCTGCTGGCCAGCCCGGCCAAGCAGGAATAGCCAAGGTCAGTGCGCCAACATGCGGCCACGCTGCATGATGATGTAACCGCACACCGCATGCATCACCACGCTGAACGCATCCTCTACCGGGCCGTATTCATCGCGCGTGGTTTCAATGGTGATTGCGTGTTGCACCAGTGGCTTCAGCTTGCCGCCGTCGAACCCGCATACGCCCACCGTGCGCCCGCCTATCTCGTGGGCCTGCTCCACCGCCCGCAACACGTTTGGGCTGTTACCGCTGCACGACATGACAATGAGTAGATCGCCCGGGCGCATCCATGCGCGAAGCTGCTCGGCGAATACTTCCTCGAAGCGAATGTCATTCCCCAGCGCGGTAATGGTGGGGCCGCTGTCTGCCAGAGACATCACGCGGAACCCGCGCTGCCCCGGCACCACGCTGTTCGCGGAAAGATCGTTCACCCATGCCCCCGCCACGGTGGCGCTGCCGCCGTTGCCTGCCACAAAGATGACCCTGTCCTCTTCCCACGTTTCCTGCACCCACGCCAGCAGCGTGGCAATCGCGTCGGCGTCGATAGCCCGCACGACTTCCGCCGTCCGGTCCAGATGGCCGCGTATGTAGTCCACCGGCGCAGCCGCCCCGTGGAAGATGGTCTCCATGTGATGCATCAGCTCGTACTCCCAGGTTTTCGCGCAGCAAAGCGCACGTGCGAACTCAGGCGATGCTTCTGCAAATAGGCCTGAAAATCTTCGTGCGCCAGCACATCGCGCTTGTTCAATAAGTATTCCAGAAAGGGCGGCAGCGAAATCGTTGAATCCGCTGCACAGGCTTGCTGCACCAACTGCACATCAAGTTGTCCCGGCGTGCTGAGTTCAATCAGCTCCAGCCCTGCGCGTTCCACCAGCGCTGTCAGCCCTTCAATCGACATCAGGTTCAGGTGCTCCGGCACAAACACGTAGGGGGTCTTTTCCCACAGCACCTGTAAGTCGAAGCCGCTGATAGTGCGGGTGGTTAAGAACAGCAACCCGCCCGGTGCCACCAGGTCGGTCATTCGCTTCAGCAGCAGCAAGGGGTTGTGCTGGTGCTCCAGCTTCTCAAAAGCACTTACTGCACCCAGTTGTTCGGGCAGGTTCCAATCCTCCGATTCGGTTATCTGCTGCGGTGCATTCGCGGACAGCAGGGGCCGAATCGAGTACAGATAATCGAAAGCGCCCAGCCGGGCAATCTCCTCGAATATCTCGGGAGAGTAAGTTTCCACGTCGGCATAGGCGCGTGCTTCCGGGTTGCCCGCTTCGTCGGCCATGCGGCCCATCCAGTTGGCATGCGAACAGAGCAGGTGATAGCGCCGCGCCTTGGCGGTGTCCCGCGAAAAGTGTTCCACCCGGAACCGGCTCGCCTCGCTCTCGAGGTAATAGCGTTCGAGCGCGGCAGCGCTGGGGCGTGGCGACACATAGACCGAACCGCAAGCGGCGCACTGCTGGTAAGGAAAGCCATTACGCGCAAAGGCGGGTTTGGAATGGGCGTCGCCGCACGCGGGGCAATTCGCTTCTTCTTGCACTGCCGGGTCGGCGAGATAGGCCTGCGCGTCTCGCTCGGACAACCGGCGAAACTCGCTGATGAGCGCATCCGGGCGAATGTCCGCCGCGCGCAGCCCGCTGGATAGCACAACCCGTTTCATGAAGAAGCCTTAACCCCAGCCCCGATTACACCACAGCGGGAAGGATGGTGTCCATGTGACGCCACCGGGGCAAAAGAAAAGCGCCGTGGCGGTAAACCGCCACGGCGCTTGGTCGCAATCAACTTACTTGGCAGTACAAGCCGAACCATCTCCATTGGACGCGGTGCAGCAGGCCTTCTTCTCACCAGAGCACTCTTTCTTCTCCGCGTCACAGGCAGCCTTTTCCTTGCAGCATTCCTTCTTCTCGGAAGCGCATGCTTCGCCATCCTTCTTTTCGCAGCAGGCCTTCTTCTCGGCGCAGCATTCTTTCTTTTCTGCGTCGCACGCGGCCTTATCCTTGCAGCATTCCTTCTTCTCAGAAGCGCAGGCTTCGCCGTCTTTCTTCTCGCAGCACGCCTTCTTCTCAGCGCAGCATTCTTTCTTTTCCGCGTCGCAGGCAGCCTTGTCTTTGCAGCAGGGCTTCTCGCAATCCGTGGCACAAGCGGCGCTTTCGGTGGCGCACGCGTCGCCGTGGGCGCCGGTGGTTACGCAGCCGGGAATCGTTACCGCCATCATCAAGGCCACGGCACCGGTCAACATTCCACGCAAGAGTTTCTCGGTCATCGTCATTATTCAATCTCCCATTCGTTTGTACGGTTTGCAGAACAACAAGGATAGCATACCCCGTGTCATACGTCGAGTGGCTGCACTGGGGTTTCAAAGTACTGGTGAAACTCGGCGGGCAAAGCGTGGTAGTCCGCGTCCGCAATCTCCCCACTGAAATCCACGGCGTTGTGCGTATTCCAAAAGAGCGCATTTTTATTTCGTAGCGCCCCCGACTCGGCATCCGCCAGCAGGCAAGCCATCGCCTTGCCAGAGTAGGTACCTTCCAGAATGAGCCCATCGGTGTCCTTCAGTCGACGCACCGCCGCCATGCCCACCTCGGTGTAGAGCGCATAGTGTTCGCCCATAAAATCGTGGCGCAGCGTGAACTGCGATTCTGGAAAGGGCACCAAAGGCACGCTGGCGTCGTTCTCATGTAGCAACTGGTTGGTCGTGGCAAAGAGCTTCCTACCTCGCTCCAGGTTGGTAAAGCGTTCACCCGTCACCCGCACTGCCACAACCTGTGTGGCGAGTCCCGCCAACTTCACCCCCAGTATCAGCCCCACCGCGGACCCCATGCTGCCAGAGGCCACATATATTGCCGCAGGTTCGGGAAGCAGACCCGATTCAATCTGCTGCTTCAATTCGAACACGGCATTTACAAATCCCAGAATGCCCACCGGGGACGACCCGCCCGTGGGGATGACGCGGGGGAACTTGCCCTCGCGCGCGCTGGTTGCGGCAAACTGCCAACACGTGCCCGCCGCCACTTGGTTCAGGCCCCGGTAATGGTGCAACTCCGCGCCCGCCACCAGCCCGCGCAGCAAGTTTTTTTTCACACTCTTGGCGGGTGGCTGCGGCACCATCATAGAGATGGAACGCATCCCCAGCTCGCGCGCGTAGATGGCCGTGGCCAATGCATGGTTGGACCCGGCCGCGCCAAAGGTGAGCACGGTCTGAGCGCCATCGCGCTTGGCCGCACCCAACAGGAAGCCCAGCTTCCGCACCTTGTTGCCGCCATACAGTTGGCCCGATGGGCCGTCGTCCTTCAGCCAAAGGTCTTGCCCCACTTCCGCAGCCAGGGTCGCCAGCTTTCGCGCCGGGGTTGGAAGTATGGCAACGGGTTCGTAAGGAATGCGGCCATGCAATTCAGGGTAGGTTTGAAAAAGTGGCAGACTCGATTCATCCATGGGCTTGCTCCGGCATAGGAAAAATTTCCCGCAGCCAGGCCACCAGCGGTTCCGAGCCGGACTCGATTACCCCCGCCGCCAGCACCTGGCTCAACTCGCCCCGATCGAACCACAGGCCGTGGGGGGAATAGTCATAGGTAACCGCGCCATGTGCCGTATCCACCGTCCCCTTTTGCATCGGGGTATTGGAAATGGGGCAGCGCAGCTTGCGGCTTTTCTCCGCTTGCGCCGGGGCCAGCTTGTTGAGGAAAAGCTCCGCCTCGTGCGGCTCACCGAAGAGCAGCTCGATCTCTTCCGCGTCCAGCCACACGCCGCCACAGGCCACGCAATGGTCTACTTCCACGCGCTCGAATTCGAGTACCATCAGGGGATGTTTACAGGTAGGACAATTCATGCCCCGATTGTAAGTGGCATGAACCCGCCGCGCAACCGCGAGAACAACTCCCTTGCTGCATGACCCCATAGGCCTGTGCAAAACCTGCCAGCACGCCCGCCCGGTTCCCCACCCGCGCGGTGGGCAGGCGTATTGGCAATGCGGGCGCGCAGCGGAAGACCCGCGCTATCTGCGCTATCCCCGGCTGCCCGTGACAAAGTGCCCCGGATTCGAGAAGCGCGTGTAGGCGTATTTGGGAACCGGCGCCCCGGTTCCGGTATCCTCTCCCCCATGCAAACCCCTCCCTTCGATTTCGCCCACGAGAACCTGCCGCTCGCCCCGCTGACGCTTTACAACATCGGCGGGCCCGCGCGCTGGGCGCTGGTGCCGCGCACGGCGGAAGAGTTGCACGACAGCTACCGCTGGATGGCGGCGCAGGACGCGCGCCGACTGGTGCTCGGCGGTGGCAGCAATGTGCTGATATCCGACGCGGGCTTCCCCGGCATCGTGCTGTTCACCACGGGGCTGATGCAGTTCGAGGACTTCGGCAATGGGCGCTACTACATCGGCGCGGGGCACGAGCTGTTCTGGCTGGTGCGCGAGGTCATGCTGCCCCACAACTACGAAGGGGTGGGCGGGCTGACCGGCATCCCCGGCTCGGTGGGCGGTGCCATCTACATGAACGCGGGCACGGTGAACGGCTGGACCTGCCAGTACATGGAATCGGTGGACCTGATGGGGCCAGACGGCCCCCGCACCGTGGCCATGCGCGATGATCTGTACAGCTACCGGGGGCAGTTCTTCTGCCAGCCGGGCGACGTAATCCTCGGGGGCGTGTTCCAGTTCGCCGTGTCCGAACGCGACCAGCGCGCGCTGCACGAACACTACATGAAGCGCCGCCGCGAGAAGCAGCCTCCCGGCCACAGCTGCGGCAGCGTGTTCAAAAACCCCGAGGGCGACCACGCGGGGCGGTTGATAGAGAGCTGCAACCTGAAAGGCACCCGCCACGGTGGCGCAGTCATCAGCGAGATGCACGCCAACTTCATCATCAACGACAACAACGCCACCTTCGCCGACGTGATGGCGTTGATTGCCTTGGTGAAGAAAACCGTGCAGGAACAGCACGGCGTTCTGCTCGAAGAAGAGGTGCGGATTATTCAGTAGCCAAGGCTTGGGTTACGCCTGCCACCCGTGGTTAAGCGGGCCGTGGCCATGGCCCAGCGGCAGTGCATTCTTTATCGCGCCGTGCAGGTAATCGCCCGCCAGCTCGATGGCCTCGGGCAGGCCGTGGCCGAGCGCAAGATAGCAAGCGATGGCGGCGGACAGCGTGCAGCCGGTGCCGTGGGTGTTGTTGGTGAGGATGCGTTCGTGGGCATACACCCGCTCGAACCCGTCCGCCGTCAGCAACAGATCGCGCACCTCAATTCCGGGGCGATGCCCGCCCTTGATCAGCACGGCCTTGGCACCCTGCGCAAAGATTTGGCGGGCCGCATCGTGCGCGGTCTCGTCATCCAGAATATCGACGCCGGAGAGCGCAGTCGCCTCCGGGGCATTGGGCGTTACCAGTGTGGCCAGCGGCAGCAGCAACGATATCAACGCCTCGCGTGCGTCGTCCCGCAACAGTGCATCGCCGCTCTTGGCCACCATCACCGGGTCCAGCACCACCGGAATGCCGGGCCGGGCCTCGAGCGCGAAGGCCACCGCCTCGATGATGCCCGCGTTCGACAGCATCCCGATCTTGATCGCGTCCGCGCCAATATCGTCTAGCACATGCGTTATCTGGTTCGCCACGAACTCGGGGGGCAGATCGTGCGCGCCATGCACGCCGCGCGTGTCCTGACAGGTTACGGAAGTTATCGCCGTCATGCCGTAGCAGCCCAGCGCACACATGGTTTTCAGGTCTGCCTGAATGCCTGCGCCGCCGCTGGAATCGCTGCCTGCAATAGAGAGTACGCGGGGAATGCTCATGTGCCCACCAATACGCCTGCAATGCAGGCAGTCATAAATGTTGCCAACGTGCCACCAATAAGTGCGCGCAGCGCCAGTCCGGCCACGTCGGCCCGGCGATCAGGTGCCATCGCGGTGAGTGCGCCAATCATGATGCCCAAGCTGCCCGGGTTGGCAAAGCCGCACAAGGCATAGGTGGAAATGGTGATCGCACGCGGGCTGATGGTCTTGTCGGCAATCAGCTTCTGTAGATCCCCGTAGGCTACGAATTCATTGAAGAAAGTCTTCACGGCAAGAAGTCGCGCCACCTCGGGGATATCCGCCCAGGGTACGCCCATGATGAAGGCAAAGGGCCGGAACAGCCACCCCAAGAGTATCGTTAAGGATACCCCCGTGACGCCTGTGGCTATCATGTCCAGTATATGAATCATGCCAATCGCAACGATGAGCATCGCGCCCACGTGGAGTGCCATCATCAACCCGAGCGAGGCACCCTGGCTGGCAGCGTCAAAGATATTGTGGGCGCGTTCCTCATCAGGCGCGATGTCCTTGTTGGCCGTGTCGGGGACCTCGCGTTCGGGCAACATCAGTTTCGAGATGACGATGGCGGCGGGAGCGCCCATCAGCGAGGCCGCCATCAGGTGCCCCGGCTCTGCGCCAAAATTGGCATAGGCCACCATCACGCTGCCCGCGATAGTGGCAAGGTATGCCGTCATTACCGTGAACAATTCGGAGCGCGTCATGCGCTGAACATAGCTGCCCAGCGTGCTGACGGCTTCGATGCCCATGAACACTTCGAGTGCCGCCGAGAAAGTCTCCGCGCCCGACGTGCCCATGGTCCGCTTCATCAGCCAGGCCATGGATCCGACGACTCGCTGAGTGATGCCCAGGTACTGCAAGACGGCCGCTAGCGCCGCCACGAAGATGATTGTGGGTAGCACCTTGAATCCTACCACCGCCGCCATGGGAAATCCCTCGATGGTTTCCATGCCGTTCGGCCCGGGAACTTGTGCGCTGGGAATCAGGAAGAAGTCCGTGAGGTTGCCGAAAAGAAAGCGCGCGCCCTCGCGGCTGCCTTCGGAGATGGCGTCGAATCCCGCGTTGATGGCAAAGAAGAAGGGCTTGCCGAATGGCGTCAACAGGATCAATACGCCCAGCATGAACTGGAGGCCCAGCCCCCAGAACAGGATGCGCCGGTTGATTCCGCGCCGGTCTTCCGATAGCGCCCAAGCGATAAAGAGCAGGGTGAACAATCCCCCGGCGCTGACAAACCGGAGCATGGTGGGGTCGTTGAGCAATGCCGTTCCTCCGTGGTATTCCGCGTGCGGAGTCTAGGCAATCGGATCAGCCTTGGGCAAGCAGCGCGCCGTAGCCTTCGCGGTAGGTGGGATAGAGGAACCGGTATCCGCTGTCCAGCAGGCAGGCGTTGTCATAAAACCGGTGGCCCCCGCGATGGATGCCGCCTTTGATTTCGGCCTCCACTTCAGGGGGTGTCGACACGCCAAGCTGTTTAGCAATCCAGCGGAGAAGGTCATTCTTGTAGGCGGGTTCGCTGTCCGTGCCGAGATAGAGCGGCGCGGGGGATTCCATGCCCAGCACATGGGCCAGCGCCCCGGCGCAGTCGTCGCGGTGAATGTGGTTGAGCACCGCCGTGCTGCCGCGCACCAGCCGCGCGCTGCCATTGCGCACGCTCTCGATCAGCCGGTCTCGCCCCGGGCCATAGATGCCGCTGAAGCGCATGATGACCGAAGCCGCCGCATGATCCTGAAGCAGGGCTTCCCCCTCGAGCAGCAGCCTGCCGGAGAAGCGAGCGGGCTCCGTGGGGCTGCCTTCATTCAGCTGCTCGCCGTTGTCTTGGTGATACACGCCCGTGCTGCTTACGAAGACGATGCGGGGGGACTGGCCCT
Organism: Candidatus Hydrogenedentales bacterium; assembly: GCA_044359155.1. Lineage (GTDB taxonomy): Bacteria > Hydrogenedentota > Hydrogenedentia > Hydrogenedentales > JAEUWI01 > WGMK01. Next base: position 9,556 of record JBIKMR010000055.1, read on the forward strand.
GAACGGCAAGCGATTGCAGCACGTTGCGCAACCCATCCACATAGGCAGCGCGATAGGCATCCTCCGTCGATGCATCTGCGGATACCGCATAGACCAGATGGTCCAAGGCTTCCGGCCAGCGCAGCGTGTCGGGTCGCGACACGTCCGCCGAGAGGTACCGCACCCCCTTCGCTTCGGGCTGCAGCGAACGCCGCACGCCCCACACCGCGTGGCCCTGCCCTGCCAGCAACAGCGCCAGCGCGCTGCCCACATATCCGCACCCGACGATTGTTGTCCGCTTCTGTGCATCGCCTGCCATGCCTGTCCTCGCCTTGCCCGTTGGCATATGAGTATACAGCCTGCGCACAAGCCGGTATTGAATTTCTCTGTCTTCATACCTAGGCTGGTGCGGGGAGTGGTGCGTTGCAGAACGAGGGAAACCATAGCGCCGTCGCGCGCGCGGGGCGTCGAATGCTGTACCTGTTGTTCAGCATTGGGTTGGGCTATGTCCTTGCCGAGGCGGCATACAGCACGCTGTTTCGCTATGGCTATGCAGGTCCCGGCTTTTCGTTCTACATGATCGAAGATGGTCCCCGCCCCCTGCGCTTCGACGGGGACCGGGGGCTGTGGCTGAATTCCGGCCCGGTGCGACATGCACAATTCACCAATGGCACGCTCGAATACCTCGCCCACTTCTACGGCAACAACGCTGGATTTCCAGATAAAGACGAATTCGGCCCGGCGCGTGCAAACCCGAGGGCGCGCCGATTGGCCGCGTTCGGAGATTCCTTTACGGCGGCACCCTTTCTTGAGACTAACTGGCCCGATGTGGTCGAGGACATTGCGGGTGGCCAGTTGGACTTGGTGAACGTGGCGGTGGACGGGGCCGGGCTGGCCAACTGGCATAGTGTGCTCACCCGCGTGCTGGATCCGCAGGACTATCAATTAGATGGGCTGGTCTTCGCCGTGTTTGGCAACGACCTCGACCGGAACTTCTTTATTGGCGATGGCGAGAACTATCACCAGGTGGTGTTCCACTACGTGGAAGACTGGAACCCCGCCACATGGCCGCGCACCCCGGAGGCAGCGAAGCAGCTGCTGGAGGGCCGCCCTGGCATGGCGCTGTTGGATACGCCCACCTTCAACGCCGTGCTGAATGGAGAGACCCGTTTTGATCTTCCCCGCCCCTGGACGTTGCGCGCGGCGCCCTTGGTGTGGTCGTGGATGCGGGGCCAGCCCGTGTCTGCTGCCGCGCCCTTGTTCACGCCCGGCCAGGAACAACTCATCCAAGAGATAGCGGCGTTGGCCAAACGCCGCAATTGGACTGTGCAGGTGGTGCATGTGCCGCTGCGCGAGCAGCTGATAGCAGGCTGGACGGTCATCCCCGAACAAACCCTGCGCTTTGCGGAAATGCTGGGCGCGGAATGCCTGAACGGATCAGACGCCTTCGCCGGGCTGGATGAGCCAGGCGTGCGCCAGCATTGGCTGCCTTATGATGGACACTGGAATCAGGCGGGATCAGATAGGTTCGCGCACCATTTGCTGGAAAGTCTCCTTTCTCGCGCCAAGGCTGGAGCTACGCCATGAATAGCAGGCGCATTCCATGCTGGTTCTACAATCACGATTTCTGGATGGGAGCCTTTGTATTCGCCTGCGCGCTGGCTCTCGGCTGGGGGTGCTTCGCCCCGTTTCAAGATCGCGTCTGGCCACCCACCGCAACACCCATGGAATCCCTATGGTTCAGTCCCGCACTCGGTGAAGCGCTCGGGTGGGGATTCCGAGTTCCCTCGCTAGACGAATCGCCCGCAGCGCGCGAGTTCCTGGAACTGAAGCGTTCGCACCTGACTGCGGACGACGTTGCACCCCTGAAGCGGCAGCTTTGGCCTGACCACATCAGCCTGCAACATGTGCGACTCTTTCAATTTACCGGCCTCTTGTGGCGGGTGTTCGGAATATCCTGGACCGTGATGCAAGCTGGGTTGGTGGCGCTGTTTGCGCTAACGGCGGTAATTGTCTATGCCCTGTTCCGGCAGGCCCTTGGGCGCTTCTTGAGTTGTGCGGCAACCTTGCTGTTCATTTCGGCACCATTCACGTTGTGCATGGTAAGTTCCCCCCGAGATTTCAGCCGGGCCCCGTTTCTGCTGGGGGCCATGCTGTTGATGGTGTTGCTGTTGAAAGAGCCCCTAAGCATTCGTCGGCACGCACGCCTTTCGGCCATCCTGGGGATTGTCGTTGGCGTAGGGTTTGGGTTCCGGCATGACCTGCTCATCTGCCTGCCGATAGGCTTGGTAGTCCTCGGTTTATTGGCGCGCGGCCCCTCGCTCACGCTTCGCTGGCGATGTATGGCGGCGCTCTCGTTTTTGCTGCTCTATCAGGTTGGGGCAGGGCCAGTGCTGGGCAGCATATCGGACAAGGGATCGCCCACAGCGTTGCATATTCTCACCGGGCTTCCCGCCACGGCAGAAGACGATCTCGGCATTGGGCGCGCCTCTTACGAACGCATCTACATCAGCAGCGCCAACTTTATAGACGCAACCATTGCGGGCTTCGCGCGCCGGGCGTATGGGACTGCGGTACCCATAGACCTCAATTCGCCCGAATACGCAAATGTCTGCAACGCGTTGTTGGCTGAGTTTTTTATCCACTTTCCTGCAGACGCCCTGACCTTTTGCTATGCCTCCGGGCTGCGCGTCATGGGGGGCTTCGCCGCACAAACCCAGCCCTTCGACATCGCTTCCCAGTTTCCGCTGTTGAGGGCGGTCTCCACGTTTTGGGAGCCGCTGGCCAGGCACCTCGATTGGTTCGGTCCGTTTTACGGCATCCTTGCACTTGGCTTGTTGGCTTCACGTAATTGGCGGTTGGCCTGCAGCATGGCCCTAGTTGTGGCGTGTTTCCTCTTTTATCCCGCGCTCGAGTTTCAATGGCGACATATTTTTCATTTGGCGATAGCGCCCGTGGGTGCGCTGGCTGTCGCTTGTGGTCTTTCTTACATCACCGTGCAAGCCATTCGTAGGAATGGGTGGCGCGGTGCGTGGTCCCAATCTTGGCCGCGTATTCGCATCGCAACGGGATTTCTGGTTTGCATGGCCTTTCTGTTTTGGATTCCGCTGCAAGCCGCCCGCGCCTACCAAGGATGGAGGCTGAATGCGTTGTACGAAGAGTACATGCAATTGCCTGTCGAGCCTCTTCATCATGAGATTCAGACCTTAGACAAATATGAGGTGGTGCGAATGGGGCAGCTAGGCAGCGAATTTGTGTCGTCACTTCCGCGCCGGCGCGTCTGGACGGATGAAGTCGTCAATCTAAATTGGCACCTTATGCGGCCAAAACCCTTCGCCCGTCACGAGAATGCAGGCAACGCCGTCAATCCTGCCTGGCCTGAGTCCGAGAACCTACTGATGTTGGAGTTAGCCCCGAGCGCTGCCACGCGCATGGTGTGGTTGCATTACGAGAGCAACGGGAATAGCGGCATGGACTACTCGAAGGTACTCTATGTCGGGGCGGATGGCGCTTCTGCCATGGGCTCCACACGATACTTTTTCCCCGTGTATGAATCCGGCGATGTCCGGTTCGCCGGCGTTGGTGTACCTGTCGAGAATGCGCAGGATGTTCGTGGTCTTTTTCGGGTTGATCCTGACAGCGCCAACACGCTAGACCTTTGGCTCAACCTTACTTTGCCCGCCGACAGGCGGGCGTTCATCACTCATCAATCTCTATTTCCACAAGACCCAAGGCCCGTAGATTTTTCCAGAGGTGTACCATGAGCGAAGACATAAAGACGCAGGCGGACATACTGGCGAACACGCGCACCGGTTGGGTAGACCGCCGAGACGCGGCATTGGCGCTGGGCCAATCGGCGGCGGCGTGCCTGGGCGCGCTGAAGCGCCATGCTGAAGATGCCGACGTGGATGTGCGCACCGCCGTGGGCGAAGCGCTGAAGGCGGTACACCTGCCGGTGGCTCCCGACTCCTCGGGCGCATACTCGCTGTCTGGGCTAGCCCAAGCCTGCGAACGCAAAGGGAGGCGGGAAGTGCAGCAGGATGGCGACGACTTTATCGTGCGCGTGGTGCTTTCCGAAGGGCGCGCCCAGCAAGTGCGGTTGAGCGCAACAAAAGGCAAGGACGGAACCCCGCTCTATCGCGCCTATACCCTGTGTGGCACGCCGGACGACAAGACCAAGGCTTGGTGCCTGCGCAACAACGCCAAGCTGGTGCACTGCGCATTTGCCGTGCTGGAGCGCGACGGGCAGGAACAGCTGGTGCTGCTCAACAACATTCCCCAAGCACACGCCACCCCAGAGGGGGTGAAAGCTGCGGTAAAGGAAATCGCCTACTACGGCGATTGGCTGGAGAATCGGCTGACCGGGGAAGATGTGTACTAACTGGACCTAGGTCAGGCCGTCGCGAGCTTCGCGCTTCTTCAGCTTGCGCTTGCTGCGCTCCATGCGCACGGCCCAGTCGTGTTCCCAGCCCTGGCGCTGGGCTTCTTCAGAAAGCAGAATCACTTCCTCGTACTGGCGTTGCTTTTCGCGGATCACGCACAGTAGTTCATAGCCCGAGTGCGGGGGCAGGGGCGCTTTGCTGTTGCCGTTCGACATCAGCTTCTTCACCTCGTCCGCCAGCGATATCTGCATCTGGCAGGCGATGATTGCCTTGGTCAGCCCACTGGGATCGCCTTCCTTGTTCGAGTAATAGTGGCGCATCAGGTAGTCGAGCTTCTTGTGGCGCGACAGGATATCGCCGTTGGTGTGGCCCAGCCGCTCTATGTCGCCCGCCACCTGCGCCAGCAGCACCGCGTTCTGTTCCTTCTCCGGGTGGTAATGAAAAACCATCTCTTCAAAGCGGCGGTTCTCGATGACCTCCTTCGGAACCGAGCCGGACTCGTAGAGCAGCACCTCGATCGTCACATCCAGTCGGGGTTTTTTGCTGAATAGGCGGGGAGACGGAAGGATGCCCGAAATCTTGGCGTCCACAAATTCATACTGGTCTGGCCGGGCCAGGCGGGCCGCCGCCGTGCCGCGCAACACACCAACCTGGTGGCCGCCGTTCTTGCGGCAAATGCCAATGACGCGGTCCTGCGACGGGATATCCTTCTCGCCGCGCATGAACAGCACTGCCTCGCCCACATGGCACTTGGCGATAACGTCCTGCCTGCGCGAACCATCGGGATTCCGCCCAGTCACTTCTTCCAGTTGAAAGCTATGCCGCTCGACCGGCTTGGGTTTATCTTCCACGCGCCGCCCTTCTGCGCCCACAAAAGCCAATAACGCCTCGCGGAGAGTGTAGCAAATTGCCACGGAAACAAGGGAGCCGGGTTTGCTGATTGCAAACGGCGCTGCGTTACACTTCTTCCCATGAAGATAAACGCCCTAATCACCCTGCTGTTCGTGTGTATCGTTGCGATGCCCTGCCTTGCTGCGGACCAGGAAGCCGCGCCTTCGCCTGCCGGGCCCCGCAACTTGGGCAAGGTACTGTGCTTGGGGGATTCGATAACCCAGTGCCGTGGTGAGAATGGCACGTGGCGTCATGGGGTATGGACGCGCCTGCTGGAGCAGGGCTATATCCTCGACTTCATTGGCACGCAGCGCCGGGGAGATTGTTACCGCTCGACCACGCCGGATTTCATGGGGGAAGATTTTGATCACGCCCACGAAGGCCACGGCGGCTGGACGACGGGCGATATTCTGCGAGGGAACGAAGACGAGCCAGACGGCAAGCTGGCCGAGTGGCTGGCGCAATACACGCCCGACACCGTGCTGATTCACTTGGGCGGCAATGACCTGCGCGACGCGCGCGACAAGCCTTGGGCAATTGTCGGTATCGTGCAGGAAGCGCAGCGGAATGTGCGCGAGATTGTTCGCCAGCTTCAGGCGGATAACCCCGCTGTCACCATTTATCTCGCGCTGCACATCAAGGCGAACGGCGACGCGATAGGTTTTGCCAACGGTGCGATAGCGCTGTTCAACAACGGCCTGCCCGCCATCGCCCGCGAGCTTTCAAGCGCGCAATCCAAAGTAATCCTTGTGGACCACAACACCGGCTGGACCAACGACTTGCTGGAAGAAGACGGTTTCCACCCCAACGCCGCAGGCAACGCCCGCATAGCGGAAACGTGGTTCAAGACCATCCACGAAGGTCCACAGGAAATCACCCTGCAACCGCCCATTGCCAGCTGCGTGCCGCAGTGCGATGGTAAATCCGCCGCGCCGGGCTGGGGAGACCTTCTGGTATTCGGGGCAAGCATCGCGTTGATGGCAACGGGCCTGCCCCGATTCCCCTAGGTGGGGAGCATTACTCGTCCAGTGCCTTGACGATATCCGACACGAAAGCCTTGGCGTCGCCGAAGAGCATGAGGGTGTTCGGGCGATAGTAGAGGTCGTTGTCGATGCCCGCGAAGCCGGGGTTCATGCTGCGCTTGATGACCATCACCGTGCGCGCCCGGTCTACCTCGATAATCGGCATCCCGTAAATGGGGCTGTTCTTGTCTTCGCGCGCGCCGGGGTTGGTCACATCATTCGCGCCAATCACAAGAACGATGTCGGTCTCCGGCATGTCGCGGTTGGCTTCTTCCAGTTCAATCAGCGCGTCGTAGGAAATGTTGGCCTCGGCCAGCAGCACATTCATATGCCCCGGCATACGGCCTGCCACCGGGTGGATGGCAAACTTTACGTCCACCCCGCGCTTGGTCAGCTTGTCAGAAAGCTCGCGCACCACATGCTGCGCCTGCGCCACGGCCATGCCATAACCCGGCACCACGATGAGCGAGCTAGCGTCTTGAAGCAGCATGGCCGCTTCATCGGCGCTGGCGCTCACGTAGTTCTTCTGTTCGCCGCTTACCGCCTGGCCTTCGGGCGCCTGGCCAAAGGCACCAAATAGCACGTTGGCGAAGGAGCGGTTCATGGCGCGGCACATGACAATCGAGAGGATGAGGCCCGAAGAACCGTCCAGCGCGCCCGCGATGATCAGTAGCTTGTTGTTCAGCACGAAACCCATCATGCACGCCGCAAGGCCAGCATAAGCGTTCAGCAGTGCAATCACGGTGGGCATGTCCGCACCGCCAATGGGCATGATAAGGAACACGCCGAAGGTCATGCAGAGCAGCACCATGACTGGGAACAGCCAAGTTGCGCTGGGGTTGATGACAAGGTAGACGGCGATAAGTATCGCCAGACCCAGCACCGCCAGGTTGACGTAGTTCTGGTTCTTGTACGTCATGGGCCGCGTCGGCAGGATTTCCTGCAGCTTGCCCGCCGCCATCAGGCTGGCGGTAAATGTCAGCGAACCCAGAACAACTTCAATAAACAGGGCGCTCAGGGTAAAGGTGCTGAGGCTTTCCGGGTGCAGGTAATAGTGCGCCGCCCCCACCAAGGCCGCCGCCAGCGCGCCAAACGCGTGGGACAAGGCTGTGCGCTGGGGCACCGCCGTCATCGGCATCATGGCCATGGGCACGCCTATCATGGTACCCAGCACCATGGCCACGGCAATCCACGTGAAGTGCTCAATGGTGGGGCTAAGCAGCGTGCCGCCAATGGCCAGCGCCATGCCCAGCGCGCCCACGATTACGCCGCGCCGCGCCGTGGGCACAGTGTTCAGCCAGCGCAACGACAGGATGAAACAAATGGAAGACGCCAGATAGACGATGTGTACAGCTTGATCGTTCATGACTGTTTCGTTTTCTTCTTAAACATGCGAATCATGCGATAAGTGATAAGATAGCCACCAACGACGTTAATCATCGAGGCGCACACGGCCACCGCGCCCATCACCGTACTCAAGGGAGTGGCCCCCTCGCCGGTAATGGTGAGCGCGCCCACGATGGCAATGGCGGAAATGGCGTTCGTCAGCGACATCAGCGGGGTGTGCAACAGCGGGGATACCCGCTGAATTACGGCAAGCCCAACAAACGTAGCCAAGATGAACACGTACAAATTTGAGAGCAGGTCTTGATCCATGGCAAATACATCCATCCACGGGGAAAAAAGTTAACGCCGTAACGCGACGCGCCAAACCCTGAAAGCCGGGAAATATAGCGCGTTGTGGCGGAGATCACAAGAAGTTTCTTTGCGCGGCGTGTCGGCATTGTTGCCGTGTGGCCCGCCCCTTCGATATTGCCGCCAGCGTCCCAAAGGTCGTAGGGTACGCGCTTTACCAGAAAGGGAACGCAAGACTTGTTCGTCTACATGTTCACCCTATTCGCGCTGATTGCCGCCGTGCGTTGGCAAATTGTCACCGGCAAAGCACTGCCCAGCATCCTGGCCTACACCGGGGCCACCTTGGCACTGGGACTGCTGGCCGTGATGGGCGGGCAGCTTACGCTGCCGTGGCTTATCGTCCTCACCGCCCTTCGGCTGGTGCTCAGCGCCATTTACTTCTGGCTGCTCGAACGCTTCAGCGACCGCCTTTACTGGTGGCTGGTGCTTCCCCTTGGTGCCGTGCTGGCCATGGTGTGAACCACTCCCTTTCTACTCCCTGACACCGTGATATACTTTTGCCGCGATCACGGAATCACCCAATCCCCATGCAACCAGACTACGACATCATCATTATCGGCGCGGGCCACGCGGGCGTGGAAGCGGCCTTGGCCTCGGCGCGGCTGGGCAAGCGTGCCCTGATGTTGACCATGAAGCTGGACGACATCGGCAAGATGCCCTGCAACCCGGCGATTGGCGGCGTGGCCAAGGGGCAGTTGGTGCGCGAGATTGACGCACTGGGCGGCGAGATGGGGCGGTGCATCGATCGCACCGGCATCCAGTTCAAAATGTTGAACCGCTCGAAGGGTCCGGCGGTGCATAGCCCGCGCGCGCAGGCAGACCGCTTCCTCTACCAGTTCGACATGAAGCGGGTCTGCGAGGAGCAGCCGGGGTTGACCCTGAAGCAGGTCGAGGTCGAGGACGTCATCGTGCGGAATGGCGCGGTGTGCGGCGTGCGCACTTCGCTGGGAGATGAGATCACCGCGAGCGCCGTCATCGTCTGCACGGGCACCTTCCTGGGTGGGCAACTGCATTTCGGCATGAAGACCATGGCGGGCGGGCGCGGGGGCGACGCCCCGAGCGTGGCGCTGGTGGACACCTACAAGCGGCTGGGCATCGAGACCGGGCGCATGAAGACCGGCACCGTGCCGCGCATCCATCGCCGCAGCATCGACGTGTCCGGCATGGAAGCGCAGGACGGCGACGCCGACCCGCGCCCCTTCTCCTTCAGCACCCCCATCGAGGGCTTCAACCCGAACCGCATTCAATGCTGGATCACCTACACCACCGACGTCACCCACGAGATCATCCGGCAGAACCTGGATAAGTCCCCCCTGTATGCCGGAAAGATAGAGGGCATCGGCCCGCGCTATTGCCCGAGCATTGAAGATAAGGTGATGCGCTTTCCCGAAAAGACCGGGCACCGGGTATTCCTTGAGCCAGAAGGCCTGACTACTTCCGAGGTCTACGTGAACGGCCTGAGCACCAGCCTGCCGGAAGACGTGCAGTTGGCCTACCTGCGCAGCGTGCCGGGGCTCGAGCAAGCGGAGATCATCCGGCCCGGATACGCGGTCGAGTATTGCTTTGTGCCGCCCACGCAGTTGAAGCCAAGCCTCGAGACCAAGGCCGTACGCGGGCTCTTCCACGCCGGGCAGATCAACGGCACCAGCGGATACGAGGAAGCCGCAGCGTTGGGGCTTTATGCTGGCATGAACGCCGCACGCTATGTGGACGGGCGCGAGCCGGTCTACATCCCGCGCGACGAAGCATACCTCGGCGTGCTGGTGGACGACCTCGTCACACGCGGCGTCATCGAGCCCTACCGCCTGTTCACCTCGCGCGCGGAATATCGCCTGCACCTGCGGCACGACAACGCCGACGCGCGCATGGCCCCATACAGCTTCCTCGGCGATTCCTTCACCGAGCGCGTGCGCCAACGGGAAGAGTCTATCAACGCAGAAATGAAGCGGCTCGACGGGGTGACCATTGTGCCCAGCGCGGACGTCAACGCGTTGCTGGCCTCCATCGACGAATCCCCGTTGGAAACACCCTGCTCCGCAGTCACCCTGCTGCGCCGCCCCGGCTTGGATATCGAGCAGCTCTACCGG
>JBIKMR010000274.1:0-5771 GCA_044359155.1 Candidatus Hydrogenedentales bacterium
TTCCCATCAGTGGAAACGGCGCTGATTTCTCCAGGGCGCTGCGCATTGTGGTCGAGCCAAGCCCGGTCAAGCCAGTGTCTAGCGGCAACGTAAAGATGCAGTTGAAGGCGGCGACAACGCTACAGGCGCCGCTGACCATTACGCTGGACGACGTGGATGCGGACAACCAGTTCAATCCCGGCGACCGCGCCTTCTTTTCTTGCGTGGTTTCCAACGTGGGGGCCGACGATACCTTCAATACCGGTTTGCAGGTATACGTTGACACGGCTTTCGTTATCGAGAGTGGCACCGTGGCTACAACCCAGGGAACGGTGGCGGTAGGCAATACGCCCGGCGACACCTATGTCGACGTGGACATTCCTTACCTCGGCGTCTCCCCTTGTGCACAGAGCAGTGCCACGATTACTTTTAGCGCATTCGTGCGCCAGCCCTTCGACTTGCCAGCAAGCACGTCCTGTACGCTTGGCATCTTGTCCAGCGACAACGCCCCCAGTGTCAACACCGACGACCCCTCTACCGTGGCGCTCAACGACAGCACTTGTGTGCCGATCGTGATTCCGGACGTCGTGGGCACCTGTGCCAACGTATTGTTCAACGACAGTTTCGAGAGCGGCTTAGGTAACTTCACCTTGGTCAATCAGGATGGGGCGTCACCGCACCCGTTGACGTCTTTTGTGACTGACGCGTGGGTCGGGGCGAACGAAGATACCAACTCAGAGAATAGCGTGGCCGTCAGCACTTCGTACTACACCCCCACGGCGCAAGCAGATGACTGGCTGATCTCGGGCCCAATTCAGCTTTCGAGCCAGTCGCGCGTCCGTTGGTGGGCGCGCAATGTGGATACCAATTTCCGCGACGGTTACGAGGTGCGCATTTCGACGGCCACGAATTCCGTGGCGGACTTCTTGGCCAACCCGCCCATTTTCTCGATACCCGAGGAAGAATTCGATTGGCAGGTGCGCTCGGTGAACCTGTCCGATCTTGGATACGCCAGCCAACAGGTGTACCTGGCGTGGCGCAACAATTCGAATGACGAATTCTTGCTCTACCTGGACGGCATCGAGGTGTGCGACATTTCCCCACAGGAGCCGCCCGTTTGCCCCGAGCCGAGCCTGTTCTTTCAGGAGCCGAACCCCGTTGGGCTGGGCTACCAGATTGGCTTTACGGATGCCACGAACATTGTCCGTCTAGAAAACTTCACAGCCGTAGAACCCGTTTCCCGCGTGACGTGGTGGGGCATCAACTTTGATGGCAGCTTCAGCTTCCCCTGCACGCGCGATCCGCAGACGTTCAGTGTAGAGATTCTTGAGAACAAGTTCGGCGAAGTAGGCGATTCGCTTGGCCTGCAGGAAGTGACCGTGACGCCGGTGGAAACGGGCCGCAGCGTGCGGCTTGGCTTTGGCCAGTACTTCTATCCCGAGCTCGAATATACAGTCACATTTGACCCGCCCATTGATGCACCTGTGGGTTGGCTAAAGATTCAAGGACAGCAGACGGGCAACTGCTACTTTGGCTGGCTGGCCTCGCCCACGGGAACCAATGATTCCCTGGCCGCAAACCCCGAATTGACACTGTTCAGCCCTGATGGATTGAACTATTCCTTGTGTCTTTCCGGTCCAGCGCCCGTGGAAGGTGAAGGAGAGGGCGTGCTTGAGGGCGAGGGCACGCCCGAAGGCGAGGGTGTGGTCGAAGGGACTCCCGAAGGGGAAGGCATTGCCGAAGGCGAGGGAGTAGTGGAAGGGACTCCCGAAGGTGAGGGCGTTGCGGAAGGTGAGGGAATAGTCGAGGGCACTCCCGAAGGTGAAGGCGTGGCGGAAGGCGAGGGTGTCGTTGAAGGTACTCCCGAAGGTGAAGGCGTGGCGGAAGGCGAGGGTGTAGCGGAAGGTACGCCAGAAGGCGAAGGTGTTGCCGAGGGAGAGGGCGTAGTGGAAGGGACACCCGAAGGGGAAGGTGCTGCCGAAGGCGAGGGCACAACCGAGGGAGAGGGTGAAGGAGAGGAACGGCATTCGGCAGACGTTAATTCCGATAGCCGCCTGAACTTGTCCGAGGTGGTGCGTATCATCCAGTTCTTCAACGCCGATGCACTGCACTGCGCGGCGCAGCCCGGGGACACGGAAGACGGATATATACCCGGCACGGGCGATGAGACCTGCTCGAACCACAACGCGGACTACAACCCCGCGAACTGGCGGATCAACCTGAGCGAAGTGCTCCGCATCATCCAGATTTATTCGCTGGGCGGATATACCTCTTGCCCGTCCGGCTCGGAAGACGGCTTCTGCACCGGGCCGTAAATCAGCTCTTTCTCTGTGCCGCAATCGCAGCCACCCAGGCGGCGGTTGCGGCACAGGAATTTCTTGCGGACCCCAGCGTAGCCCACGCAATCGAAGCCCAGTTGACCGTGGAAGCGGGGGGCGCGTGGGAAATTGGTTTCCTGCCTGCGGAATTTCCCCGGGTGGAATGGAAGCCGGCCAGCGAAGCATGGGACTGGTCCGCTGCGGGCGGCATGGAATGGGTGGTTGAAAACGCGGCTGCGGGGCCTGTTCGCGGCACCATCCGCGTGGACAACCCGAGCGTGGACGGAAAGCTGGCCAGCAACACGTTTCGCTTCGAGGCGCAGCCCGGCAAGAACACGCTGAGGTTCCGGCTTCCATCAGCAACCTTTTCCCCATTGTGGGGAATGCGCGGGCTGCCGGAGCGCCCGGAAGCGGCCCAAGGCCCCGCCCTTGACCCGGCCCGCATCGCGGGTTTTCAGCTTTACCTGCATCGCCTCGCCGAACCCCGCACGCTGAAGCTGCACCGCGTGGCCCTCTTGCCTGCCGCCACGGAAACTCCCCTCCCCTTTGTGGACGCCTTTGGCCAATACGCCCACGCCACCTGGCCGGGCAAGCTGGCTGCCGATGCAGACCTGTTGGGGCGGCGCGACCTGGAAGAGGCTGCCCTGCTGGATAGCGCGCGCCCGAAAGACTTCGACCGCTACGGCGGCTGGGCAGCAGGCCCGCAGCGCGAAGCCACCGGCTGGTTCCGCACGGAAAAAGCCGAGGGGAAGTGGTGGCTCGTCACGCCGGAAGGGCGGCTGTTCTTTTCTCTCGGCATGAACTGTGTTGGCACGTGGGAACGCACCTTCGTCGAGCAGCGCAAACCTTGGTTTGAATGGCTTCCTCAGCAGGACGATCCCCTTTTCGGCGCGCTCTACCACCACCTTTCCGGCGCGCACAGCATGGCCGAAACCATCGGCGGCACGGGCAGGGTGTTCAGTTTCTACGCCGCCAACCTCGCCCGAAAGCATGGCCCAAACTGGCAAGAACGGTGGCGGCCCACAACCTATCGCCGCCTCAACCATTGGGGCTTTAACACCATTGCCAACTGGGCGCAGCGCGATGTGCTGGAGAACAGTCCCCTTCCTTACGTTGCCTCTTGCGCGCTTTCGGGCGTCCCCCCCATCGGGGCGGCGCAGGGATATTGGTCTCCCATGATGGACGTGTACAGCCCCGAATTCCCCGGCGCGGTCGAGTCGGCCATTGCCACATTGACCCGCCCCCACCGCGACCGCCCGCTGTGCATCGGCTACTTTGCGGACAATGAACTTGCGTGGGAAGGCGTTGTGCGGGGCGTGCTTCGCAGCCCCGCATCGCAACCCGCACGCGCGGCCTTAATCGTCCTGCTGCAAGATTTGTATCCAACGGTTGACGCACTCAATGCGGCATGGCAAACAGACTTCAAGGAATGGGCAGCCATTGCGACCCCAGCGCAGGAAAGCGCTGCATTCCGCGCAGACACGGATCGCTTTCTCGAACGATTTGCAAACCGCTACTTCTCGACCGTGGCCGATGCGCTGCATCGGCACGCGCCCAACCAACTCTATCTTGGGGTGCGCTTCGCCTCGGAACCTGCACCCGTGGTGCGGGCCTGCGCCGCCCATGCGGATGTCCTTAGCTTCAACCGTTATCAACGCACGTTCAAAGGAGATGAGTTCTCATCCTTGGGGAAACCCGTCATCCTGAGCGAGTTTCATTTCGGCGCAACAGACCGGGGCATGTTCCATCCCGGCATCAGCGGCGTGGCCGACCAGGCCGCGCGCGCGGAAGCCTATACCAAGTATGTGCGCAGCGCACTGGCCTGCCCGGAAGTGGTTGGAACTCATTGGTTCCAGTATGTGGATGAACCGATCACAGGCCGGTGGTTCGATGGGGAAAACTTCAACATCGGCTTTGTTGACGTAACCGACACGCCCTATCCGGAACTCGTCAAGGCCGCCGAACTCATCAACGCTTCCGCGTACGAAACCCGCGCGAAGCCTTAAGGCTTGGTCGATTGCGAAGGCAGGAAGGCGTCGGCGTGGATGTCGGGCAGGCTGGCACCGGCTAGGAAGCATTTACGCTGCATGGCTTTCACAAAATCAGGGTGGCCGCAAAGATAGACCTGGTGCCCCGCCAAGCTGGGCAGGTGGGCGAACACGCGATCTTGCAGGTTGCCGGTGTGAACCCCCTCGCATTCTCCGTTGAGCGCACAGGGATGATAGTGAAGCTGGGCATGTTCCTGGGCGAGGCGGGTTAATTCATCGTGCAGATAGAGGCCCGCAGGGTCCAGCGCGCCATGGAAGAGGTGGATGCTGCCGGGGTGCTGGTCTGCGATGGCGGCCAATGCGATGCCCAGCAAGGGGGCCAACCCGGTGCCCGTGCCTGCCAGCAGCAAGGGGCGGTGGGACTCGACGCCGGGAACATAGCAGCATTTGCCCAGTGGCCCTTGCACGCGCAACCGCGAACCGACCTGCGCCTGTTCGCTGGCCCAGGTGCTGAATTTTCCGCCCGGCAGAATGCCAATGTGAAAGGTCACCGTGCCTTTGTCATTGGGCGGGGCGGCAGCGGAGTAGCTGCGCAACGTGCCGTCCTCCAGTATCAAGTTGAAGAACTGCCCGGCAAAGAAATCCATCGGGCGATCGAGCATTACGGTGAGCGATTGCACGCGCGCGCCCAGCGCTTGCACCTGTGCCACGGTGCCGGAGACCTGCAGCCGGGCGGGGTCTATCCGCGCCACGCGCAGCGGCGCGGCAGGGCGGCACATGCACGACAGGAAGTACCCCTGCGCGCGTTGCGCTGCCCCAAGGCCCGCCGTGGCGGCGGGTGGCAGTTGCCCCGCTTCGCAGTGCATGAGGCACGACTGACACACGCCGGAACGGCACGAGCTGGTGACGCTGTGGCCATGCCGCTCGATGCAGTCCAACACCGTCTCGCCCTCGTTCAGGGCAAGTGGCTCGCCTTCAAAGTCCACGCTGATCATGTGCAGCGTACCGCGTTCACGCGGGGGTGCGGTTGAGTACGTCGGTGCGCGTGGATTCCACCGTGGCGAGCACCTGCTGAATCGGGTTGTCGGCCACGCCCAGCTCGCGCAGGGTGTTGCCAAGGTGCTCGGCAATCGCGTCGAAGTGGGTGTCGTTCAGGCCGCGCGCCACCATCGGGGCGTGGGCGTCGCGCATATTGCGGCCCGTGTAGTGGTGCGGCCCGCCGAAGGCCATGGTCATGAATGCCTTCTGCTTCGCCGCCTGCCGCTCCATGTCCACGTCGTCGAACCAATAATTAACGCGGGGGTCACTCAACACATGGTGGTAGAAAATATCCACCGCCGCGTTTACCGCCGCTTCGCCGCCCAGTTGTTCGTAAAGTGTTTCAGCCATTTTCCCGCTCCCGTAATTGGGGAACCCTCCTTTGCCCAAAAAAGGTTCCAGTTGCTCTCGGGACAATTATGGATTATAATATCCATTATTATCAAGA